>NZ_WLUG01000059.1:0-25954 GCF_009706505.1 Providencia sp. wls1922
GCGTGGTTTTTCCCTCTTTGTGTTATCAGGCGAAAATCAATGAATTGATTTTCCTTGTTAATTTTACAACCCCAAAAGAGCCATTTCCAAACCTGATGGGTTTGTCAATGGTCTAAGGGAGGTTAAATACCTCCCTTTGTTTTTAGATTTTTGAACTGAGTAAAAACTAAAAACCGCTGAATGAATTTTAAGGAAAAAATCATGCTGAAAAAAATTGTATTAACTTCATCACTTTTGTTTATCACAACCTCCTCGTTTGCATTTTCATTAGCTGAAAAAGAGAAGCACCAAAAATATGAAACGGAAATTTCCTCTCAAGTTACGACATTAAATAAAACCTGTGGGTCAGACATTAAAGCGAACTTTGACTGGGCAACGTTTTCAAAAGAGCAGCTCGAAACCATTGGTATCGATGGTTATAGCAAAGAGATGCTCAAGGGAATAGCCAATGTCTGTGAACACTCTGAACTGGCAAAACAGTCAGTCAGTGAGAAAATCAAAAATATTAACTATTCCTATACCAAGCCTAGGGCGATTGAATTAAAAGATGGCACGCTATCGTTAGGAATGGATTTTGATTCGGCGAATGACGCAAAAGCAGTTGAAGAGTATTTAATGAATAACTTATAGCCGTTATTTTTTGTGGCGCATAATAAAAACCCCCGTGAGTTTTCGATGAACTTTTGGGGGTTTTGTCATGTAGGGCCGGTGAGAATTGCCGTCTTACAATATTACGGTTTTTTCGCCACTAAAATCGCACGTAGAGGGGCAGGATACCCTTCGATGGTTTTGGATTGATCATTAGGGTCTAAAAATTCCGCTAACGAATCCGTTTGCATCCACTCAGTACGGCGCTGTTCGTCTAACGAAGTCACCGCTTGGTCAACAATGCGTACATCGACAAAACCGCATTTCTCTAACCACACTTTGAGCATTTTGGCGGAAGGAATAAAGTAAACGTTGCGCATTTGTGCATAGCGATCGCCAGGGATCAGGCATTGGAATTCATCACCTTCAATCACCAAACTTTCCAACACTAACTCACCTTCACTGACGAGTTGGTCTTTTAGTTGCCATAAATGGTCGAGTGGGGAGCGACGATGATACAGAACGCCCATCGAAAATACGGTATCAAAGGCTTTTAATGCAGGCAGTTGTTCAATACCTAATGGTAATAAATGTGCGCGTTGGTCATCACCTAACAGTTTTCTAACCGCTTCAAATTGGCATAAAAACAGTTCAGTAGGATCGATGCCGACAACAAACTCCGCTTCTTCGCCCAGCATACGCCACATGTGATAACCACTTCCGCAGCCCACATCTAACACATGACGACCTTTTAATGGGGAAATATGGGGCAGAACGCGCTCCCATTTCCAATCTGAACGCCATTCGGTATCGATATTGACGCCATAGAGAGAAAATGGACCTTTACGCCATGGTTTCAACTGCCCCAAAATATTGTTTAAACGGCGAGTTTCCCCTTCAGTTAATTCCGGATCGCGCGTTGCAGTGACACTATTTTTAATATCCAAATGGGTTGGTGTCATGACAGGCAGGTTATCTAACATTTTCTCCCATGAAGAGAACCCACCGTGTAGGCCTTCTTTCTTCCATGCCGCCAGTTGAGCTGGCAGGGTTTCTAACCAATGGCTAAGAGGGCCAACGGCAATTTGTTGATAAAAACGACCGAAATCGATCATTACTGCCCCTCTTTTAATGCTAATAATGAACCGAAGTTAAAACATTGGAACCAGACTTCACAATGGGGGAATCCCACGCGTTTTAAGCGGGCTTTATGCGCTTCAACAGAGTCGGTGAGCATGACATTTTCGAGCATGCTGCGTTTTTGGCTGATTTCGAGTTCGCTATACCCGTTGGCGCGTTTGAAATCATGGTGCATGTTGAAAAGCAATTCACCAATTTGCTTATCTTCAAAATTGAATTTCTCAGATAACACTAAAATGCCACCAGGCAATAACCCTTGATAAATTTTAGTGAGTAATTTTTCGCGGTCATCGGGATTTAAAAACTGCAATGTGAAGTTAAGGATAACCATGGACGCATTTTCAATATGAATGTCGCGAATATCTCCTTCGATAACCTCGACAGGGGTTTGGGCTTTATACGCATCAATATGACGGCGGCAGCGTTCGACCATAGCGGGTGAATTATCGACAGAAATGATTTTGCAGTTTTCCACTGAAATATTTCGACGTACAGACAAGGTGGCGGCACCAAGGGAACAACCCAGATCATAGACTTGGCTATTTGGTGTCACAAAGCGACCCGCTAGCATCCCAATCATGGTGATGATATTGGAGTAACCCGGTACGGAACGTTGGATCATATCGGGGAAAACTTCAGCTACTTTTTCATCGAACTTCCAGTCACCTAAATTGGCGATCGGCGCGGAGAAAAGGCTGTCTTTATGGTTTGGATCCTGACTTGGCATAGATTTGTATTAATTAGCAGAACAAAAGTAGTGGCGGATTGTAGCAGAAAGCCATATAACCTGAAAACCAATCCGCATAAAAGTAAGGAAAACTAAAAAGAGAACGACACCATTTGTACCCAAGGTAGATAATAGGCATTGGCGATGATCATCAAGGCGAGAGCCAGATAAGTCCCCATCATTCCCATTCGACGCTGTGAATAGTCATGGTTTTTTAAACCGTAAGAGTGGAGCATGCGGCTTGCAATTAGCAGAATGCCGCAAACATGGATCATCCATACTTTGGCGCCATTCATCTCCATTAACAGTAATAAAATTAATGAAATTGGAATGTATTCGATGGCATTGCCATGCACACGGATAGCGGTTTGCAATTCAGAAAACCCACCATCGCCAACAGACACACGGTACTGATTTCTTAGCTTTACGACATTGAGTGATAGTCTCAGTATCAATAAAGCCCCTAGTACAGCGTATAAAGAACTGACCATTTTTTACTCTACCTCTATGGAGATAAATTAAATTTTCTAAATTTTAAAACCTAATAGGTAAATCTACAAATAGAAATATATCGATTTTGATAATTCATTTTTGAATTATTAAATAAGGTTATCCGCTTTAAGTTGCGCCAAGACAGCTATCGCGGTGATAGAGCAGCGGTCAGTATCATTGGAATCTAGCCACACTAGTTCAGCAATTTCAGCCGCGGGTTGAGGGATGCCGTCGTAATCGGCGTGGTAGCAACGAATACAAACCTGTGTGCCATCCTGTTTGCCATCAGCTAACCCTGTGAATTCTCCGTAGAATCGGATGGATTCAGGGTGCAAGGTTAATGTGAGTTCCTCATCGATTTCGCGAGCAAGCGCCTGTTGGTCAGTTTCACCGTGCTCACGTTTCCCGCCAGGAATATAAAATAGGGTTTTATTATGGGAACGAACCATGGCAACTTTGCCATTCTGAATGGTAATTAAACCTAATTTATCAATGATTTTAGTGCTCATCTTTTGCCTTAACCTGTTGTAGCTTGCGGCCAATCATAGAAAAGAGCAGGTGGTTTTACACCTGCGTCGACATTATTTTTTCTCGATAACTTTGACTAACTCATAACGAATGCTTGGGGCATCAGCGGGTGGGTTAGGCACATCAAATTGTTGAACCTCTAGTATGTAGTTATAGCCAGGCTCATAGCTGAATCCTTGAATGGATGAGTAAAAATATTGCCAATCATCCGTTGGTTTTTCTTTAACTTTCATGCATTTCATAGGTGCAACGCCGACACAGTCAGCCAGAGAGGAGTCGATATAAAAGATTTTATTGTTGCTATTGGTGGGCTTCATCGTATTGGTATTATTTCCGTTTTGGCATCCTGCAAGCAGAACAAGAAGGGATGATGCGAGTAGAATTTTTTTCATAAAGGTTCCTCTAGTTTCAGGCAAAAGTGTCTGAATATGAGTAATTATAGCAAAATGAGACGGGTAATTATTCCCAAAAAAATTATGATCTAACAAACAATCAAATTTTAATTCTCAATTGGGTGTGTGATTTTTTTAGATTCGTTGGGATCGTTTTAATAGATAAGAACCATTTTTATTGATTAGAGATGGTTTTTTTGTATCAATTTCGCAGTTAAGCTGTATAGCAAACTGTTTGTCTAACAGAATTTCCTATATAATGTCTGCCTTTTTTGACATTCTGAATTTTCAGCTAAATGCCAAATTCCCGCAGCAAGCAAAAGCACAACAAGCTGAGTAAAAGGATAGAGTATGCGTACTAATTATTGTGGGCAATTAAATATCGCTCATGAAGGCCAGAAGGTCACTCTTTGTGGATGGGTAAACCGCCGTCGTGACTTAGGTGGTTTGATTTTTATCGATATGCGTGATCGTGAAGGTATCGTTCAAGTTTTCTTCGATCCAGAGCGTAAAGACATATTTGAAAAAGCGTCAGAACTGCGTAACGAGTTCTGCATCCAAATCACAGGTACAGTACGTGCGCGCCCAGATAGCCAGAAAAACAAAGACATGGCTACGGGTGAAATTGAAATCTTTGCTGAAGGCTTGGAAGTCTTCAACAAATCTGAACCTCTGCCATTAGACAGCAACCAAACCAACACAGAAGAGCGTCGTTTAAAATACCGCTATTTAGATTTACGCCGTCCGGAGATGTCAGATCGTCTGCGTACTCGTGCGAAAATCACCAGCTTTGTTCGTAACTTTATGGACAAAGAAGGCTTTATGGACGTTGAAACGCCAATGCTAACCAAAGCGACGCCAGAAGGGGCGCGTGACTACTTAGTACCAAGCCGTGTTCATAAAGGCAAATTCTACGCATTGCCACAATCCCCTCAGCTGTTCAAACAGCTGCTGATGATGTCTGGCTTCGATCGTTACTATCAAATCGTAAAATGCTTCCGTGATGAAGATTTACGTGCTGACCGTCAACCTGAATTTACCCAAATCGATGTGGAAACCTCGTTCATGAGCGCGGAGCAAGTTCGCGAAGTGATGGAGCGTATGATCCGCAACCTGTGGCTTGATGTGAAAGGCGTTGATTTAGGCGATTTCCCAATCATGACCTTCGCAGAAGCGATGCGTCGCTACGGTTCAGATAAACCAGACCTGCGTAACCCAATGGAACTGGTTGATGTTGCTGATATCGTTAAAGATGTTGAATTCGCAGTATTTGCAGGTCCAGCAAATGACCCTAAAGGCCGTGTTGCAGCCCTGAAAGTGCCAGGTGGCGCAGCAATGACCCGTAAACAAATTGACGAATACGGCAATTTCGTGGGCATTTATGGTGCGAAAGGCTTAGCGTGGATGAAAATCAACGAACGCGCGAAAGGCTTAGAAGGCATTCAAAGCCCAGTTGCGAAGTTCCTAAGCTTAGAAATTATCGAGCAAATTATTGAACGTACTGGCGCTGCCGATGGCGACATTATCCTGTTTGGTGCGGGTGCGAAAAATGTGGTGACTGACTCCATGGGCGCATTACGCCTGAAAGTGGGTCGTGACTTCGAGCTGACTAACTTAAATAGCTGGCAGCCACTGTGGGTTATCGACTTCCCTATGTTTGAAGAAAATGGCGAAGGCGGCTTAACCGCGATGCACCACCCATTCACTTCACCAAAAGATTTTACTCCGGAAGATCTGGCGAAAAACCCTGAAGATGCCGTTGCGAATGCCTACGATATGGTTATCAATGGTTACGAAGTGGGTGGCGGTTCTGTCCGTATTCACCGCAGCGAAATGCAACAAACCGTGTTCGGTATTTTAGGTATCAATGAAGAAGAACAACGTGAAAAGTTCGGCTTCCTGTTAGATGCACTGAAATACGGTACGCCACCACATGCAGGTTTGGCATTTGGTTTAGATCGCTTAGTGATGCTGTTAACTGGAACTGATAACATCCGTGATGTTATTGCCTTCCCGAAAACGACCGCAGCGGCGTGTTTAATGACCAATGCGCCAAGTCATGCAAACCCTGATTCGCTGACTGAGTTAGCGATTGCAGTTGTGGCGAAAGAAGAAGAGTAATGAAAAGTTATAAGCGCCCAGAATCGGTATTAGTCATTATGGTGGCTGAAAACACGGGCAGGGTGCTTATGATGCGGCGTAAAGATGATCCAGACTTCTGGCAATCAGTGACCGGAAGTTTGGAACTTCATGAAAACAGTGCTGCGGATGCAGCGCTTCGCGAAATCAAAGAAGAGACGGGGTTTAACCCGCAACCAAGTCAGTTACATGATTTGTCGAAAAGTATCATCTTTGAAATTTTCCCGCATTTCAGGCATCGTTATGCACCGGATGTAACCCACTGTAAAGAACATTGGTTTAAATTGGTGCTAAGTGATGAACAAACGCCATTACTGACTGAACACACAGAATTTTGTTGGCTTGAACCGCAACAGGCGGCAAAGCTGACAAAATCGTGGAGCAACAGCCAGGCTATTTTAGAATTTGCTGTTTAATTATTTTATTGACGTTTTTGGAGATATTTCATGGCAGGTCATAGTAAATGGGCCAACACCAAACACCGTAAAGCGGCGCAAGACGCAAAACGCGGTAAGATTTTCACTAAAATTATTCGTGAGCTGGTCACTGCAGCGCGTTTAGGCGGCGGCGATGTCGCAACTAACCCACGTTTGCGTGCTGCTGTGGATAAAGCATTATCAAACAACATGACTCGCGACACATTAAACCGTGCGATTGCGCGTGGTGTGGGTAATGATGATAACGATAATATGGAAACCATCATTTATGAAGGTTACGGTCCTGGCGGCACAGCGGTTATGGTTGAATGTCTAAGTGACAACCGTAACCGTACCGTCTCTGAAGTTCGCCACGCGTTTACGAAAACGGGCGGTAACTTAGGGACTGATGGTTCTGTATCTTATCTGTTTACCAAACGTGGCGTGATCACTTACGCACCGGGCGTGGACGAAGATGCTCTGATGGAAGCTGCATTGGAAGCGGGTGCCGACGACGTTGAAACTTACGATGATGGCGCGATTGACGTTTACACTACACCAGAAACGTTTGGTGAAGTGAAAGATGCGCTGGATGCCGCTGGTTTTACTAGCGAAAACGCTGAAGTTTCTATGGTTCCATCCACTAAAGCCGAACTTGATGTTGAAACTGCCCCTAAATTACTGCGTCTGATTGATATGTTAGAAGATTCAGACGACGTACAGGAAGTTTATCATAACGGTGATATCTCTGATGAAGTTGCTGAGCAACTGTAATTAAGACGATGTCTGCGTAGAGAAAGCGGGCTGTGTCCAGCCTGTTTTCTCTAACGCCTCTCCCATCTTCACCTTCTCTTTTATTTGCTATATTTATGATGGTAGGAATGCTACTTACACTGAAATTCCGGTGGAAACGGTGATATTTCCTTGTTGCCATTGTGGCTGTCATTAGATGGGAATAAGATGATATGAAAATTAATAAAGGGCAACTATAGGTTTTATATGGCGATTATTCTAGGTATCGACCCTGGCTCACGGATCACAGGATACGGTGTTATTCGCCAACAAGGTAGGCAACTACTCTATCTTGGAAGTGGGTGTATTCGTACTCAAGTTGATGATTTACCAAGCCGTCTGCAGCGTATTTATGCGGGAGTCTCGGAAATTATCACCCAGTACCAACCTGATGTTTTATCTATCGAACAAGTGTTTATGGCGAAGAATGCGGACTCGGCTCTGAAACTGGGGCAAGCGCGTGGTGTGGCGATTGTCGCGGCAGCAAACCAAAATATTCCCGTTTTTGAATATGCGGCTCGCCAAGTCAAGCAAACTGTTGTGGGAACGGGAGCTGCAGAAAAAAGCCAAGTTCAACATATGGTGAAATCTATCCTAAAATTATCGGCTAGCCCCCAAGCGGATGCTGCGGATGCGCTGGCGATTGCCATCACACATTGCCATTTTAATCAAAACCTGCTGAAAGTCGGCGATCCGCGTTTAGTGTTGACCCGTGGAAGATTAAGATGAAGACTGGATATGCATCCAGCATTTTTTGTGGTATAAACAGCAGAGTCAAAATTTAAAACGCTAATCAAATTTAAGGGGTTCAGTGTGATAGGTCGTTTACGTGGCATCGTATTAGAAAAGCAACCACCCATTGTGTTACTTGAGCTACAAGGTGTTGGCTATGAAGTTCATATGCCAATGACTTGTTTCTATGAATTACCTGAAATTGGTCAAGAAGCGATTGTTTTCACCCACTTTGTTGTGCGAGAAGACGCTCAATTACTGTATGGTTTCAATGACAAACAAGAGCGTGCACTATTTAAAGAGCTGATTAAAGTCAATGGCGTGGGTCCTAAACTGGCACTCGCAATTTTATCTGGCATGTCGGCTCAACAATTTGTGTCTGCCATCGAGCAAGAAGCGATTTCCTCTTTGGTGAAATTGCCAGGTATTGGTAAGAAAACTGCCGAGCGTTTAGTGGTCGAAATGAAAGACCGTTTCAAAGGCTTGAATGGGGATCTTTTCAACCCAGTGAGCGATATTAATTTACCAAGCGTGAAGAGCCAAGGACCAAGCCAAGCAGATATCGAAGCCGAAGCTGCTGCTGCCTTGATTGCTTTGGGATATAAGCCGCAAGAAGCCAGCCGTATGGTGAGTAAAGTCGCGAAACCTGATAGCGATTCTGAAACCCTGATCCGTGATGCCTTACGCGCAGCACTTTAATTGAGAGATTATTACGATGATTGAAGCTGATCGCCTAATTACCGCTGAAGTGCTGCATTCTGAAGAAGAAGCCATTGATCGCGCGATCCGCCCTAAATTACTGGATGAGTATATTGGGCAACCGCAAGTTAAGCATCAAATGGAAATATTTATTCAGGCAGCCAAAATGCGGGGGGATGCGCTTGATCATCTGTTAATTTTTGGACCACCAGGGTTAGGAAAAACCACATTAGCGGGTATTGTCGCCAACGAACTTGGGGTTAATTTACGGACAACCTCAGGGCCTGTCCTAGAAAAGGCAGGGGATTTGGCAGCGATGCTGACTAACCTTGAGCCTCATGATGTCCTGTTTATTGATGAAATCCATCGCCTTTCACCCGTAGTCGAAGAGATTTTGTATCCTGCCATGGAAGACTATCAATTAGATATTATGATTGGTGAAGGTCCTGCGGCACGTTCCATCAAAATCGATTTACCGCCATTCACGTTAATTGGCGCCACTACGCGGGCAGGCTCTTTAACGTCGCCACTGCGTGACCGCTTTGGGATCGTACAGCGCTTAGAATTTTACCAAGTTGATGATTTGCAACATATCGTGAAGCGTAGCGCTCAGTATATGGGGCTGGATATCACCGAAGAAGGGGCATTGCAGGTCGCGATGCGTTCACGAGGAACACCACGAATCACTAACCGTTTATTACGCCGTGTGCGTGACTTTGCCCAAGTAAAAGGCAATGGCAGTATTGATGAGTTGATTGCGAGCCAAGCGCTGGATATGTTGAATGTGGATGCGGCGGGTTTTGACTATCTTGACCGTAAACTGCTGGTGGCAATCATCGATAAGTTTATGGGCGGACCAGTGGGGGTTGATAACCTTGCCGCTGCGATTGGAGAAGAGCGCGAGACCATCGAAGATGTGCTCGAACCTTATCTTATCCAGCAAGGGTTTATTCAGCGAACACCAAGAGGGCGTATGGCAACAGCCCATGCTTATTCTCATTTCGGGTTAACGCCGAAAGAAGTCTAGATTTTAAACGCTTGATTGATATATAGATACGTATGATTTAAATAATATCATACGTATTTCAAATGAAATGAACCCAGTAATTTAGCCACAATTACTGGGTTTTTTTGTATCTATATTTTACTAAATTGAGAAATTATCATTATTTAGTCCATGAAATGGTATTGAGAATATATGCAGTGAGTTTTAAAAATACAGACATTGATAATGATTTTTATTATCATATGGTGTTTTTTCGACTATTAGGATAGTCCCACATGAATAAAGCTTCTTGCACATTTGCGCTCACAGTACTTTTATTTGCAACTGTTGTTTCTGGTTGCACAAAAAACACCAAAGCTATCACCAATAAGGAAACTATTGAAAGTTGTTCTCGGTATTTACCTGAAGGATCAACATATTGGGTGAGTATCGAGGGTGAAATTGACTTAAACAAGAAATTTCATGGGGATTTAAACGTGAATGTTCCAAAAGATAAATTAAATGATCCAAAATACTCAGATGAAGGATTTAAACTAAAAGTTAATCAATTTATGGATTGTGTCGGTGGATTTATAAACGATAGTGTCGGTGATGTAGAAACCCCCGTGAATAACGATAAAAAGAATGCTGAATAATTCGTATTATTGAATTTTATTAGAACCCGCATAAAGCGGGTTTTCTATAGGTTTTTTATCCAGATACGGTTTTATTCAGGCATTCTTTTTATACAACTAGTTTTTCGTTTTTACGCACAAACTTAGAATAAATAAAATGGCAGAAGTTAGTACCACGGACGGGCCAGCCGGAGTGTCATAAAATGCGGATAGGGTTAATCCGCCAGTCACGGAAACCATGCCAATACCAATGGCGGTGAGCGCCATTTGTTCTGGCGTTTTTGCAAAACGTCGAGCGGTAGCAGCAGGGATGATCAGTAAAGAGGTAATGATTAGCGCACCAACAAATTTCATTGCGATCCCGATGGTTAACGCCGTGACCATCATCAACAATAAGCGAGAGCGTTGGAGATTAATTCCATCCACAAAAGCCAGCTCTGAGCTAACTGTCATCGATAAAAGCGCCCGCCATCGATAAAAAAGCAACCCGCAAACGACAACTACACCGATTAGAATCGTTATAATGTCTTCATATGTTACGGATAACAAATCACCAAATAGATAAGCCATCAGATCGACGCGGACACTCGCCATTAGGCTGACGACAACAAGGCCTAAAGATAGAGAGCTGTGAGCCATAATGCCGAGTAATGTATCGACGGCGAGTTGAGGACGTTTTTCCAGCCACACAAGGATCAGAGCCAATAATAACGTCACGGCGATCACGGCGTAAAAGGGATTAATGTTTAACAGCAAACCGAAGGCAACACCTAGCAAAGATGCGTGGGCGAGGGTGTCCCCAAAATAGGACATGCGGCGCCAAACCACAAAGGAACCTAAGGGACCGGCAGCAATCGCGAGTAACATACCTGCAATCCAACCAGGTAACAGTAACTCAATCATGATGGCAATCCTTGCTGTGTTGGTGGGATGTAATCACATTACCTTCTAAATCATGTTGGTGATTATGTTGATGACGGTAAACCCCCAGTTGCTGTGCGCCCCGATAGCCAAACATAGCAACAAATTCAGGGTGATTAGAGACAACATCAGGGGTACCAGAGCAACAAATATGCCCGTTAATACATAAAACTTGGTCTGTTTTTGCCATAACTAAATGCAGGTCATGAGAGACCATGAGAACCGCGCAACCGAGTTCAGTTCTTAATTGATTGATTAGGTCATATAACGCAACTTGACCATTAATATCGACGCCTTGGGCGGGCTCATCGAGAACCAACAAATCAGGTTTATTGAGTAATGCACGCGCAAGCAGAACGCGCTGGGTTTCACCACCCGAGAGTTTCTGCATTGGCTGGTCAATAAGATGCGTGGCTTTTACTCGCTCGAGAGCGGGTAATAAATGCGCCGTGCGGACACCTTGCTTTAACATCATAAACCGCTTTACGGTTAGCGGTAGGGTGGTATCTAAATGCAGTTTTTGTGGGACATAACCAATAGAGAGTGACGAGGCTCGATTGATAGTGCCTGATGTGGGCGCTAATAGCCCCAATACCACGCGAACAATCGTGGATTTACCGGCACCATTCGGCCCCAATAACGTCACGATATCACCTTTGTTAAGTGCAAAAGTGACATCCTTTAATACGGGTTTATCGCCAAATGAGACAGAGATTTTATTTAAAGATAATAGTGGTTGCATATGAAAACATCTTGCAGAAATCAAGTTGTGTTATATTATAACATTTCAATTTTAAGATCACGGAAAAATGTTCATGATACACAAATCGAAACTTATTACCCGTAAATTCATCTGCAAAGCTACGTTAGCTTCAGTTTTAACTGCATCGATGTTGCCACTAGCCAACGCCGATGTCGTCACATCGATTCGACCTTTAGCTTTCATTGCTGCGGGGATCGCTGATGGTGTCACTGATACACAAGTTTTACTTCCTGATGGCGCTTCGCCACATGATTATGCACTGAAACCTTCGGATTTAAAAAAGATAAAACAGGCTGATTTATTTGTTTGGGTTGGACCTGAATTAGAAATGTTTTTAGAGAAGCCAATCAATGTATTAGACCAGAATAAACGTCTGGCATTGGCTGAGCAGAAAAATATTCATGACTTATTAATGGCTGAAAACCATGAGGAGGACGATAGCCATCAACATGCCGATGAACCTAACCATGATGCGGATCACGAACATCATCACCATGGTGAGTATAATATGCACATCTGGTTGTCTCCAGATATTGCAAATTTGGCTGCCGATGACATTTACGCGCGTTTAGTAGAGCTTTATCCTGCTCAGAAAGATAAGCTGGACGTAAACCTTCGTAAATTCAAAGAAAACATGGCGCAAAACGATAAGAAAATTGCTAGTATTTTAAAACCGGCTCAAAATAAAGGGTATTTTGTTTTTCACGATGCTTATGGCTACTTTGAAAAACACTATCAGCTCGCTCCGTTAGGGCATTTTACGATAAACCCTGAGATTCAGCCCGGTGCCCAAAAATTGCATCAAATACGAACACAACTGGTTGAGCATAAAGCGCAATGCGTTTTTGCTGAGCCACAATTCAGACCTGCGGTTATTGAAAGCGTAGCGAAAAATACGGGAGTCAAAATGGGTACTCTCGACCCACTCGGTAGTGGGCTGGCAATTGGACCAGATAGCTACATGAAGTTTCTGACTCAACTATCAGAACAATACGCAAGCTGCCTGAATTAAGCATAGAGGAATAGCTTAAAGTGCAGCAAATGGCAAGTGGTATTGTGCAGGCATTTAACGGCTTGTCCAAGACCCATAAAATTGTGTTGAGCACGCTCACTGTCGCCACCATGGCCGTCGCGATTTGGCGGCCTGTACATATCCCTACCACGCATGAAAGTGACAGTTCTCCTGATACGGTCATTCCTTTTGCTCAATCAGCGATTGAAGCAGAAGGCGATGATTTAATTCAAGATAGTAGTGAGCAGTTACCCGATGAAGGCGTTGCAGACAGCGACACTGACGCATCAGATGCAGATGGTACACCTCTCGCACATGAATATGTTGTCTCAAGTGGCGATAATTTATCGTCTATTTTGACCCAGTTTGGTATTGAAGCTGGTGATGTTGCGACACTTTCAAATCAACATAAATCATTACGTAATTTAAAAATCGGTCAAACCCTTAGCTGGACACTGAATGCTGATGGCGAATTAGAATCCTTAACGTGGGATGTTTCTCGTCGTGAAACGCGTATCTTCAAACGTGTTGGGGCAACCAACAAATTTGAAGAAGTGAAAGAGATCCGCAAAGGTGATTGGACAAACAGCGTGATGACCGGTTCTATCGAAGGCACGTTTGCTCAAAGCACCAAGAAAGCCGGTTTGACTCGTACCGAAGGTCGTGAAGTTACCAAAGCATTACAGTGGCAGGTGGACTTTAACAAGCTGAAAAAAGGCGATAAGTTTACTGTTTTAATGGGGCGCGAGATGCTCAATGGGACTCATGAACAGAGCCAACTAGTTGGCGTACGTTTACAGTCTGGCGGTAAAAATTACTACGCTTTCCGTGCTGAAGACGGACGCTACTATGACAGTGAAGGTAATGGTTTAGAACGCGGTTTCTTGCGTTTTCCAACGGTTAAGCAGTTCAGAGTTTCATCACACTTTAACCCGCGTCGTGTTAACCCGGTAACGGGGCGAGTTGCACCACATAAAGGGGTCGACTTCTCAATGCCAGTGGGTACCCCTGTATTAGCGGTTGGTGATGGTGAAGTGATTGTGGCGAAGTACAGTGGTGCGGCAGGAAACTTTATTGCTATTCGCCATGGTCGCCAATATACGACGCGTTATATGCATTTACGTCAATTACTGGTGAAACCAGGACAAAAAGTGAAGCGTGGTGATCGCATTGCGTTATCAGGTAATACTGGACGTTCTACAGGGCCACATCTCCATTTTGAAATGTGGGTTAACCAACAAGCCGTCAACCCGCTAACTGCGAAATTACCAAGCTCAGGTGGTTTAACAGGTAAAGAACGTAAAGAATATTTAGAGCTGGTCAAAGAGACTAAACCTCAGCTTAAACTGAAATAACCATTTCAGCTTCTTCATCCAATAACTGGCAGATACTTGTGTCTGCCAGTTTTTTTTGTAATGCTCTTACACATTCATTTTTGGTTATCAAAATAGCCGTGATTTCTTGGGTATAACATGAATAAAGAACAAGATACCGACAGCAAAAAGGGCTATGTGCCAACGTTTCATAAATCCTATTTATTACCTAAATATTGGGGCGTGTGGTTAGGTGCAGGGCTCTTTGTTGCGCTTGCCTATATCCCTGTTAAAGTTCGTGATCCTATGCTGGCAAAAATAGGTAAATGGGTTGGACGATTAGCGAAGAGCGCCCGTCGCCGAGCTAAAATTAACTTACTCTATTGCTTTCCTGATATGGAAGAGCAACAAAGAGAAGAGTTGGTTGATCGGATGTTTGAAACTGCACCGCAGTCTTTTGTCATGTTGGCTGAATTGTGTGTACGTGGTGCAGAGCGAACATTAGCGCGCACCCAGTGGCATAACAAACAGATTATCGACCAATTGCAGGAACAGCAAAGCAATGTGATTTTTATGGTTCCTCACGGCTGGGCTGTCGATGCTCCTGCAATGTTATTAGCTGCGATGGGGCAGAATATGGCGGCGATGTTCCATCACCAGAAAAATCCCGTTGCAGATTATTTGTGGAACAAGGCGCGTTACCATTTTGGTGGACGCCTTCATTCCCGCGAAGCAGGAATTAAACCTTTTATTGCATCGGTCAGACAAGGTTACTGGGGTTTTTATCTACCCGATCAAGATCATGGGGAAGAACACAGTGAATTTGTTGATTTCTTTGGCACATACAAAGCGACTTTACCCGCTATTGGTCGATTGATGAAAGTGTGTAAAGCGAAAATTGTTCCGTTATTTCCGGTGTACGATCACGTTAATCATCAATTACATATCTATGTTCGTGAACCAATGGATGATATTGATGGGCAAGATGATAACTATATTGCACGTCGAATGAATGAGGAGTTAGAGTTTTTAGTTGAGCCTAATCCAGAGCAATATACGTGGATCCTCAAACTCTTGAAAACGCGCAAGGAAGGTGAAATAGAACCTTATCAGCGAAAGGATTTATATCGCTAGATATCTTTTTAGTATAGTAAAAAGCCACGGTAATCATTATCCGTGGCTTTTGTTTTTTAAGAGCGGTAGATATTTATTATATATAATTATGGAATAAATTTAATTTAAAAGATGGCTTTAAAATAATGCTAAAAACACTAAAGTGTAGGAGTGATATTCTAAATACATTGTTATATTCTTCCTGAGATGAAGGTGAGGGAAGATTATGGGCTGGAAACATTATGAATAAAACGAAAACAACATTAGATCAATGGATAACTTTGCAAGCTGTTGTCGATTATGGCGGGTTCGCTCAAGCGGCTGAAGTGTTACATAAAACACAATCTTCAATTAGTTATACTATTAGTAAGCTAGAACAAATATTAGATATTGAAATTTTTGTAGTGGAAAAACGCCGAGCTGTATTAACTTCACAAGGTGAAGCACTATTAGCATTATCACGAGAAGTGACCAATAAAGCGATTGCATTAGAAATAGCCGCGAAATTAATAAATAAAAAGATAAATAATAAAATAAAGATAGTAATAGATTCATTATATAGCAGTGATGACCTATTAAATAAGATTGGAAGCCTAATCAAAAGTAGAAAAGATTATGATATTGAATTAACCAAAACACTACTGAATCGGGAAGATATCTTATCATATAAAGAGTTTGATTTATTAATATCTCATCATTATATCGGTTCATTAAATCCCATCTTTTTGGGAGAGATTGACGCGGTTCTTGTTACAGCGCCTAATCATTATTTGCAGCAATGTACCAAAGATAAGATTAGACATAAACTCGAAAAAACACCGCATATTGTTTTGTCTACGATTTTTCAAGATAAGATGCGAAGCCACCAAACTGTTAAGGTTGCAAATACTGAAACAGCGATTAAATTAACTAAAAATTCAGTCGGTTACTCTTGGTTTCCAAGGAATATTATTCATGAATTGATAGAGGAAAACATCTTAAAAGAAATTGAGAATGATATTTGCAATTCTAAATACCAATTTTATATGTATAAAAATAAGAATCCCATAATAAATGATATGATCATAAATTACCTATTTAATGATTTCTAAACTAATTAATTTTTGTTTTAAATTTATTCTGTAAAGTGTATGAGTATTTTTGATTTGAATTTAAAAAAATCAATATAACCATTCATTAACTTAATTGAAGGGGGATGCTATATTTCTGGCGAAAAGTAAATATATAACATATTTACTTTTTGAAATGTAAATTTTAAAACATACATTCTATTTATAGGAAATATCATGAATATTCTAAATAAAACTCTAAATTTATTGGGAGTGAGCTTGGCTATCACGATCGCACCGGCAGTGTTTGCTTCTGGTGTGATTAATTTTACGGGAGAAATAACGGAGCAAGCTTGTACCGTAGATAGTCAATCACGTAATTTAAATGTTGATCTTGGCCGAATATCAACCAAAAGTTTATCTTCTGCTGGAGAAATGGCAGGGTTAACGAATTTCACAATTAAACTTGTAGATTGCCCTCTTGATACTAAAGTGACGGTTAATTTCGCAGGAAATCGCGATGCGGTGGACCAAGATATTCTCGCTTTACATCATGGCAATGGCGCAGCAAAAAACGTAGGTATTGCATTGTATGAAAAAAATGCAGTTTCTCAGATAAAATTATACGAAGATACTAAAGAGGTTGTTTTAGCAGGAAACTCGGGAGAGTTGGAGTATGTTGCAGCGTTTAAAGCAACCGGTGCTGCAACAGCAGGGCAAGCAAATAGTAGCGCAATTTACAGTATTCAATATCAATAATATGCTGGGTGACGCTTGTCACCCATATTTACGTTATGTTGGCATGTCTATGAAGATAATTTATTCAGCTATTTTATTTTTTTTCTGTTTTGTATCTTTAGCATCAGCTAGTGGGATTAGCGTAGGTGGAACTCGTTTTGTTTATATGGATAATAAACGAGAAATTTCAATTCCAATTTTTAATAGTAATGAAAAAAAACCTTTCTTAATCCAAAGTTGGGTGACCGGATTCAATGAGGATATTAAAGCGCCATTTATTGCAACTCCAGCTTTATTCCGTGTTGAGCCGAGTAGTTATGGGGCAGCAAGAATTGCGTATTTAGGCGAGCCACTTTCATCTAACCAAGAAAAAATATTTTTATTAAATATAAAATCAATACCTCCTAAAGATGAGAGTATTGAAAATGAATTGCAAATTATTATTAATTCTCAGTTTAAACTTTTCCTACGCTCAAACGATATTGAGCCATTAAATTTTGATAACATAATATTAACAAAAGAGCATAATGGAATAAAAATAAAAAATAAAACTCCATATCATTTATCAATTAAAAGCATTTTAATTAATGGGGAGTCCATAAAAGGAATGAAAATGATTTACCCTTGGGTAGATGATTATATTTTTAAAGATAAGATAGATAAGGGGCATGTAGTTACTGTTGAATTTATTAATGACTATGGTGCTATTGTGGAAAAGAAAATAACCAAGAGCTAGTGTATGGAAACACACCACTTAATCAAAAATTGGTTTTATAGTAAAAAAACGAAATTCATTAATATTACATTTTTTTCATCAGTTGGATTTGCATCAATTTCTAGTGCAAGTGAGATGTTTGACATCAATGCAATTAATACAGGGATTGAGAATAAGCTATCTGACTCTTCATTATTAAGTTATCTTTCTAAAACAGAAGGGCAACTCCCTGGTCGTTATCAGGTCAATATTTATGTGAATGGAAACAAAGTTGCAGATGAGTTGCTTGAATTTATTTACGATAATGAAGAAAAAAAACTGAAACCTAAGATAACAAAAGAACAGTTAATGAGTTGGGGTGTTAAGCCCTCAATGTTATTACAAAAAAATGAAATCTCTTCAACCGATAAATTCTTAGATATTAAGCGCTCAATTGATGGTAGTGACATTCATCATGATTTCTTTTCAAATCGATTAGATATTAGCATTCCTCAAATTGCAATGGAAATGGCGAGCCGAGGCTATATTGACGTCACTGAATGGGACGATGGAATTAACGGGATGTTTATTAACTATTCAGCACGGTTTAACCGAGCGTGGGGAAACTCAAACAGCCAGCGAAATATTTATGTAGGTCTACGAAATGGGATTAATTGGGGGGCTTGGCGGTTACGTAATCACAGTTATTACAATGACACGAGTGAAAAGGCTATTTTGCATAGTTTGCAAACTTTCTTAGAGCGGGATATTCGTGATTTGAAAAGCCATTTAATTATTGGAGAAACAGCGTCTGATAACGGGATTATGGGTGCTTTTCAATATCACGGTATAAAGCTTATGTCGGAAGAAAGCATGTTACCGCAAAGTCGCCGTGGATTTGCTCCTGTAGTTAGTGGGGTTGCAAATACTAATGCAGTGGTCACTGTTCGTCAAAATGGTCAGATTATTTATCAAACATCAATACCTGCTGGGGAATTTCTATTGAATGATCTTTATCCTACGTCGTTCAATGGGGATTTACAGGTTATGGTCACTGAAGCAAATGGATCAATAAGAACATTTACCCAACCTTTTTCTAATGCCCCCATCATGCAAAGGGAGGGGTCATTAAAATACAGCATCGAACTTGGAAAATATAGGGAAGAGAAAAGGATAGAACGACCTTATTTTATTCAATTCTCTGGGATCTATGGTCTGCCAATCAATTTAGAGAATTATGGCAATCTATCGTTATTAGGTGGCGCTTTTATCTCAGAAGATAAACAAGTCTATGTTTTAGGATCAGGGGTGAGTTTAGGTTACCTAGGGGGTATTTCATTGGATATGACATACTCACAAGAACAATGGCAGCAATATGCAAAGATGACGGATCAAACCTACCGTCTTCAATATACCAAATATATTCAAAATACAGCGACGGGACTGAATTTATCAGCTCAATACGCGTTAGAGCCAGATATAAGCCATACTTTTTTTCAAGCCATAGACATCGACCGAATATCAAAAAAGCAACGGTTACAGATTGCTTTGAGTCAAGCGCTAGGGAAATGGGGATCTTTAAACATTAATGGGTATCAACAAAAATATTGGGGACAGTCAGGCTCAGATAATAACCTGACAGTCAGTTTTGGCTCTCAATATCAATCTATTAATTACAGCTTTTCCTATTCCCATTCTGAGCAAAATAATCCTCGTCGGGTCGATAGATTATTTTCCTTTAATTGCAGTATGCCATTTCGTTGGCAAGAAAAGGCTTATTGGGGGGGTTATAGCTACAACTCGAGCGGCAATGCCGGGGGAATAAGTACATTTAGCTTGAATGGCTCAGCTTTCAATTCCAATCAATTGCAATATGACATTACTCAGCAATATCATCATAAAAATCAACAATTCAGTCATGGTATTCGTGGTAATTACGTAACCTCTTACGGCGAATTTGGCGCTGGTTGGGATTATGCTTCTGAATATCAAGCTACCCATGCTGAGGTGACTGGAGCGCTTTTATTTCATCAAGATGGAATGACCGCTTCACGCGCGTTTTCTGATGCTATTGGACTGGTTAAAACTCAAGATATTAATAATTTGAAAGTGAATAACGTGCCTTCACTGCGTACTAATGGGCAAGGGTATGCCGTGGTGCCTATGTTAACGCGCTATGAACGTAATAAAGTGAGTGTAGATACCTCGACGTTAAAGGGTAATGATGATGTGGAATTGAGCTCAGCGACCGTTGTTCCCACAAGCGGTGCGATTATTTTGGTGGATCTTAAAGCGAAGCGTGGTGGGCGAGTGGTATTAAAACTCAAGAAAAATAATCGGTTACTCGGGTTTGGTACCCAAGTTAATATTCTCGCACAGCAGCATATCGTCTCATCGGGCATTGTAGCGAATGATGGAGAAGTCTATTTGAGTGGGGTTCCTGCACAGAGTATTGTTCAAATTAAATGGGGAGAAGCGTATACACAGCAGTGTCAATTACCTCTTAAGATTGATGTGAGCAATCAAAATATTCAATTTATTGACGGGGTTTGCCAATAAGGGGGTGTTATGAAACAGTTTGCTATCTCCAGCGTTATCTACGCCATCATGTTGTTGTTCTCACCAAGACTTTTCGCAGACTACCGAGCAGAATTTGCATCTTACACGGTACCGATATCTCAAACGCTGTATGTCCCTAAAAGTGCACCCATCAACTCACATATTGCAACGATAGAGCTGGGAACCTATACGCCATGGGTGTGGTGGAATGAATCAGGGACAACGCGAGTGGGAATTAATTTACCTGGTATATTTGATGAGCACTATCAGATAGCAGGGGTTGGCGCGATTAAGGAAATTGGCCTATCAGGTATCGGCTTTGTATTGCACGGCTCAGTTAATAGCCCGTGTTCAGCGAGGGGATATGTGAATGGTAAAAATAATCGCGATGGAAATCCGGCGAATCGTTTATTGTGCCCGAGTAGCGAATCAAGAGGCAATTACAATGTTACCTTGAAAGCCGCATTTTATAAAATTCGCCCTCGAGTCAATACTCAATTATTACAATCGACCAGCGCTGCAATGCTTATTGTGTTTAATAATAAGTTTATTATTCAAGATTCGTTTGGAAATGTTGAGCCAAAAATTTGGTTGTCACCGATTAATGTGATTGCAAATGGATGTGAAGTGAAAAATCGAGTGATCAATGTTGCGTTTGGTCAAGTGGAAAAGTCAGGTGCAAATGGGGTAGGTGTGACGGTTGCAAATAGCCGTAAACGATTCAAAATTGAGCTTGAATGCGATGAATCTTCCCCCATAAAGATCCATTTTATGGGAACGGCTGACGAAAGTGGGATAGGTGGAACGATTGCACTCAACAATCCGAATCATCAAGAAACGGCGAAAGGCTTTGGTATTCAAATTAAGCACAAAGGGAAGCCGATTAAACTCAACCAAATGGTACAAATTTCCCGTTTAAATCAAGCGCAACACTATGTTATTCCGTTAGAAGCGGCCTATATTCAAACAGCAGAGAAAACACGCGGAGGAAAGGCGGATGGAACGCTGCAATTTAATTTGCAATATCATTGAGATGAAAAAATAAAAGGGAGCCTAAGCTCCCTCGATGAATTGAACGCTTACATTACCATTAACGATAAAATTATTATTCAACCACTAAAATACGGCAGGTATTGGTGCTACCGATGGTGCCCATTTGGTCACCTTGAGTCACGATAACTGTATCTCCAACCATCAAGTAGCCATTATCACGTAAACGTGCGATGGCTTCACTTGCTGCTGCAATACCATCAGTATGCGTGCTGCAAAATACAGGGGTAACACCCCGGTACAGTGAACATTGGTTCAATGTTTTTTCATGGCGAGACATCGCGAAAATTGGCAAGCCAGAGCTAATGCGCGACATAATACGTGCGGTACGACCTGATTCAGTCATCGCGATGATCGCTTTAACGCCTTTTAGGTGGTTGGCGGCGTACATGGTTGACATCGCAATTGCATCTTCGGAACTTTCGAATTCAGCATCTAAACGGTGTTTCGAAATATTCAGACCCGGCATTTTCTCCGCACCAAAACAGACTTGTGCCATGGCGGCGACAGTTTCTGCTGGGTATTGTCCTGCGGCGGTTTCTGCGGATAGCATCACCGCATCAGTTCCGTCTAAGACCGCGTTTGCTACGTCCATGACTTCTGCACGGGTTGGCATTGGGTTGGTGATCATGGATTCCATCATTTGAGTTGCCGTGATCACCACGCGGTTCAATTGACGGGAACGACGAATTAATTTCTTCTGTACTGCAACCAGTTCAGGGTCACCAATTTCAACTCCTAAGTCACCACGGGCAACCATCACCACATCAGATGCAAGGATCACTTCGTCCATGATGTCGTCAGTTGCGACTGCTTCTGCACGTTCAACTTTGGCGACGATTTGGCATTCACAGCCTGCATCTCGAGCTAAACGGCGAGCATAATCCAGATCTTCACCTGAACGCGGGAAAGAGACAGCCAAGAAATCCACATTGATTTTAGCAGCGGTAATAATGTCGGCTTTGTCTTTTTCTGTCAGCGCTTCTGCGGACAAACCACCACCGAGTTTATTAATACCTTTATTGTTGGAAAGTTGTCCGCCGACAGTCACTTCGGTGAAGACTTGCAAACCTTGAACTTCACGAACTTTTAACTGCACGCGACCATCATCCAGTAGGAGAATATCGCCCGGTACCACGTCAGCAGGCAGACCTTTATAGTCGATACCCACTTTATGCTGGTCGCCTTCACCTTTACCTAATGAGGCATCCAGCGTGAATTTATCACCAACATTGAGGAAAACTTTACCGTCTTTAAAAGTAGAAACACGAATTTTCGGACCTTGTAGATCCCCAAGAATAGCGACGTGACGCCCTAATCGAGCCGCAATCTCACGCACTTTATTTGCGCGCGCCATGTGGTCTTCAGGAGTTCCGTGAGAGAAGTTAAGGCGAACAACGTTAGCCCCAGCATTGATAATTTTTTCTAGATTATTATCACGATCGGTTGCTGGACCAAGGGTTGTAACAATTTTAGTTCTTCTAAGCCGTCTAGACATGTATTACTCCGTGACCTGTAATGGTACAAATATAAGTGAAACCATTTCACTCCATTTCGAAACCTATTTACTGCAAATAGGGGTGCTGACACGAGCACAGCTATTATATACAGCAAATTTCTTAAAGCCATCGGGAGAATAAAAACTCTTTGGGCCCGGTAGACTTAAGAAACCTCTTTTAACATTGTCATTTCCATCTTTCAGACATTATCAAACCGCGAATCGCGTAACGCTTCTTTGACCCGTTTCAAGTTATCTCTAAATTTTTCGCCTCGACGCAAAGTAAATCCGGTGGTTAATACATCAATGACGGCAAGCTGCGCCATTCTGGAGACCATTGGCATGTACATGTCCGTATCTTCAGGGACATCAATAATAATTGATAAGCTGGCTTCTTTGGCGAGAGGAGAACCTTCGGAGGTAATTGCGATGACCGTCGCATCATTCTGGCGAGCGAGTTGCGCCATATCGACTAAGGCTTTTGTGCGTCCAGTGTGAGAAATCAACACAATCACATCCCCCTCGCTACTATTGATGCAACTCATGCGTTGCATGACAATATCATCAAAGTATATGACTGGAATATTAAAACGGAAAAATTTATTCATCGCATCGTGGGCTACCGCCGCAGAAGCTCCAAACCCAAAAAAACTGATTTTCCGAGCTTGGGTGAGTAAATCAACAGCACGATTAATGGCATGCGTATCGAGGGTATGTTTGACATTGTCTAACCCTGCCATCGCCGACTCGAAAATCTTATGGGTATAGGTATTGACGGTGTCAGTCTCTTCGATATGGCGATTAACGTATGGCGTGCCATTGGCAAGATTTTGAGCCAGTTTTAATTTAAAGTCAGGAAACCCTTTGGTTTCCATTTTTCGGCAAAATCGGTTGACGGTAGGCTCGCTGACGTCAGCCAGTTGGGCTAACGCCGCTATACTAAGATGAATAGCACTTTGGGGCATTCCTAAAATGACCTCAGCCACTTTTTTTTCTGATTTGCTCAAAAAATCGAGGCTAGTTTTCATTTGTTCTAAAATATTCATATAGCAAAAGTGCCTATTTCAGCAAAAGGAGAAATATTTCTGCCATCAGAGTATGGTGGCATTAACATCTGGATATGACTGAAAATATACTACGTGTTGGTTGTAAGCTATCTATGCACTGAGCGTAACTTATGGCTTTTTTTACGAAAATATGACCCGTATCTAATTTTCAACTTAGTAAACTCACTACATAAACCGTGATTTTCCAACAAAGCTGGAAGCATTCAGTGATAAAAAATTTTATTGATGTCTGGGTATGCTGTATTTTTCAGCATAAAAACTGTGACCAGCGTCATCAATATTTACTGGGCAGTAGCAAACGGGTACATTAGCAGGCAACCGATTGTATTTTTATAAAAACGACATTCAGAACCTATCTCATTAGAGTGAAGTATTCCCTTATTTTCTTTGGGCTCTAATCAGATAGTTTCTAAATTCCGCAGATTGAGGAGAACCAACATGGCGGTACATAATGCTGCTCAAGCTTGTGACCTGATTATTTTCGGCACTAAAGGTGACCTAGCACGTCGCAAGTTACTTCCATCACTGTATCAATTGGAAAAAGCAGGTTATATCCATCCAGATACTCGTATTATCGGCGTTGGTCGTGCCCAATGGGAACGGAACGATTATGTAGAATTTGTGCATAAAGCATTAAATGATTTTTTGAAAGAAGAGCTAGATTCGGCGTTGTGGGAGCGTTTAAGCGCACGCTTAGATTTCTGCAATTTAGATGTCAGTGAAACGGATAACTTCGTTCGTTTAGCCGATATGCTTAAGCAAGATACACAACCCGCTATCCACTATTTTGCAATGCCACCAAGCACATTTGGTGAAATGTGTCATGGGCTGGGTCACGCAGGGTTGAACAAACAACCTAACCGCGTGGTCATGGAAAAACCATTAGGTACAGATTTAGCTTCATCTCAGCAGATCAACAATGAAGTGGCTAAGTATTTCGATGAAAGTCAAGTTTACCGAATTGACCACTATTTAGGTAAAGAAACGGTTTTAAACCTTCTGGCACTGCGTTTTGCGAATTCACTATTTATTAATAACTGGGACAATCGCACTATTGACCATGTGCAGATCACCGTTGCGGAAGAAGTCGGTATCGAAGGTCGTTGGGGTTACTTTGACCAAGCAGGTCAGATGCGTGATATGGTGCAAAACCATTTGCTGCAGATCTTAACGATGATCGCCATGTCACCACCGGCAGACTTAACCACTGACCGTATTCGTGATGAAAAAGTGAAAGTGCTGCGTTCTTTACGCCGCATTGACCACACAAACGTTCGTGAGAAAGCCGTACGCGGTCAATATACTGCGGGCTTTGTACAAGGCAAAAAAGTACCAGGCTACTTAGAAGAAGAAGGCGCGAATAAGCAGAGCCAGACCGAGTCTTTTGTGGCTTTACGTGTAGATATTGATGATTGGCGTTGGGCAGGCGTTCCATTCTACCTGCGCACTGGTAAGCGTTTACCTGCAAAATGTTCAGAAGTTGTGGTCTATTTTAAAAAGCCGGCACTGAATATTTTCTCTGAAAGCTATCAAGATTTACCACAAAACAAATTGACCATTCGTCTACAGCCAGATGAAGGGATCGATATTGAAATTATGAACAAGGCGCCAGGCTTGGATCATAAACACCGTTTACAGACCACTAAACTGGACTTGAGTTTCTCCGAAACCTTCAACCAAACGCATCTTGCGGATGCTTACGAGCGTTTATTATTAGAAGCTATGCGTGGTATTCAGGCATTGTTTGTACGTCGTGATGAAGTGGAAGAAGCGTGGAAGTGGGTCGATTCCATTATGGAAGCGTGGGCCATGGATAACGACGCGCCTAAGCCGTACCAAGCAGGAACATGGGGTCCTATCGCTTCAGTGGCAATGATTGCTCGCGATGGACGTTCGTGGAATGAGTTTGAGT
>NZ_WLUG01000060.1:0-12039 GCF_009706505.1 Providencia sp. wls1922
AATTATTTATTACAAACTCATAAGTAACGCATTAAATGCGTTAAAAGCAAAATCATCAGAAGCTATTTCGTATTATTCCGAATGGCTCATTTAAATAACATTTTGATTTAACGCTAACAGATAAATTGCTAGCTAACTTTAGTTCGCACCGATTAAGATTACATTCACCCAGACAACCTGAGAAGCAAGATGACCACCACTTTTATTATTGTTCCCGGCTATACCAATTCCGGCTCTCAACATTGGCAATCCTATATAGAAAGAAAATACCATAATGTTGTGCGCGTCATTCAGGATGACTGGAATGCCCCTAACCATAAATGGATAGAGCGCCTAAACGACATGGTTCAAAATACAGAGGGTGAATTGGTACTGATTGGACACAGTTGCGGAGCCGTTTGTGTGGCGCAATGGGCAAGCCAATTTCCCAACCATCGAGTAAAGGCAATGATCCTAGCCACCCCAGCAGATGTTGATTCCCCTTCTGCCTTACTCGATATTCAACAGCAGAGACCGCTACCCAATAAAAAGCTTCCAAGCCCTTCTTTGCTTATTTATACCGATAATGATCCGCATCTTGGCACTGAAAAAGCCCATCAGCTTGCCGAAACATGGGGCAGCCAGCTTATGTTGGTTAAAGGCGGTGAGCATTTAAATACTGATGCAGGATATGGCGAATGGCATGAAGGCGAGCGGTTGATTGAAGAGTTTACGGGGAGAGGATTTGTTCGCAGGTAGTTTATTTCCTGTGCTCCAGACACAAAAAAGCCACTTCTTTCGAAGTGGCTTTTTTCGCTGATTTAACAGCTAAAATTTGGTGGTCCCTACTGGACTTGAACCAGTGACCAAGCGATTATGAGTCGCCTGCTCTAACCAACTGAGCTAAGGGGCCAAAGTGGTGCCGATTATACGTGCTGTTTTGGTGAAGGTCTAGTATTTCAATACTGTATGGTGAATTTGTATCCAAGCCATAGCCATGCCATATAATTCAATGGCATGGCATCATCGAAAATCATCATTCCTATCTTAATTATCGAATTTTATTCTAGGATTCCATTCTTTATTAGAACGCCATTTATGAACAAACCTGCGTTAACGACTACCCTATAGTAAATAATCGGGCGTAAAGATTGAGTTTTCCTGTTCTAATTTATTAAGCATTCTTTATTCAATTGATTGATATAAAACAATAATTTTATACTTCATATAGAACATGATGATATTAGACAAACAGCTATAGGACGATAATGATGAAAAAAGTACGTGCAGTTCAATATGGTTGTGGAAAGATGGGCAAATTTCTCATCCGTTACCTACAAGAACACGGTGCTGAAGTTGTGGCGGCTTTTGATATCAACCCTGCCGTGATTGGCAAAGACATTGGTGAAATTGCAGGCACGGCGCCAACTGGCGTAAAAATCCAGCCACTGAATGAAGCGGATAAAGCCCTAGAAACCTTAAAACCTGACGTGGGAATTATTGCGACCCTCAGTACCATGACCGATTTAGAAGATGCATTCTCCCTCTTCGCTCGCCATGGCGTTAATGCAATATCAACAGGTGAAGAAGCTCTCTATCCGTGGAACTCTTCCCCTGAGATCACTGAAAAACTCGATGCTTTAGCTAAAGCGAATAACTGCACTTTAGCGGGCAGCGGCTACCCAGATATGTTCTGGGGCGTGCTTATCGATACCTTGGCGGGTTCTATGCACAAACTGGTCAAAATCAAAGGCTCTAGCTGCTATAACGTGGAAGATTACGGCATCGCGCTGGCAAAAGGTCACGGTGCAGGTTTAACTGTCGACGAATTCAATCAGCAAATTGGTAACTATAACGACCTGCCATACGCGGTTATCGCTGAGAAAATTGAGAGCGGTGAATATGCACCACCGTACATGTGGACACAAAATGGTTGGCTGTGCAGCCGTTTAGGTCTGACCATTACCAATCAAACTCAGCGCTGCGTGCCGCAAATTGCCAAAGAAGATATCTATTCAGATACTTTAAAAATGACGGTGAAAAAAGGCGATGTTTTAGGGTTGTCTGCCGTGGTGATCACTGAAACAGCAGAAGGTGTCACCTTAGAAACGGAATGTATCGGTAAAATTTTAACAGCGGATGAGTGCGACAAAAACAGTTGGCAGCTCATTGGCGAGCCAGATACGGCGATTGAAGTGAATAACCCAGCAACCGTGGAACTCACCTGCGCAAACCTGGTTAACCGTATCCCAGCGCTGATCAACAGCCCTGCGGGCTACACCACCACAGAAAAAATGCCAAATAACGTGTATATGACCAAACCGATGCACGAATATTTATAATCAACTGACTTGATTGAATATTAATCACATAGCCCACATCCCGTGGGCTATTTTTTTGACTTAGCGAGGCTTTGTCATCTGCCATTCTAAGTGGCGACGCACTGCTGGCCACTCATTACTTAAGATGCTATAAACGCAGGTATCTCGTAGCTCCCCCGTACGAGTTAGCATATGGTTACGTAAAATCCCATCGAGTTTTGCCCCTAAACGCTCAATCGCTTTACGGCTTTGATGATTTAAAAAATGTGTTCTTAGCTCCACGGCAACACACTCTAATTCTTCAAATGCATTTTTTAATAACAAGTACTTAGCTTCCGTATTGATTGGTGTGCGCTGAGCTTCGGCTCCATACCATGTTGCCCCAATTTCAACACGGCGAACCCCTTGGTCGATCCGCATATACGAGGTCATGCCAACGGCTTTGCCTGTACGTTTATCAATAATCGCGAATGGCACCATCTCTTTATGGGCAAAACGCGCAAGGCGCATATCGACATCTTTCGCGACATTTTCCGGTTCAGGTACCGAGGTATACCACAGGTGATGTAGCTTATCTCGTTCAATAATCTCAGCATAAACAGCATCATGGTGATGAGTCAGTAGCTCTAATCGAACATGGTTGCCTTCTAAGGTGACAGCTTGGCAAATCTCTTTCATCGGCGTATTTCCTGAATAACTCGGTTGTGTGAAGTGAAACCCCATCAAATTATGATGTGAATAACCATTCTTCTTTGTTGTAACCATTTTTTATGACAGAAAAATAAAACAAAAGAAATAGTCCTGTAAGTTTAATTATTCCTCGTAAAACATATGATAAAAATCACAATTTTTTAACATTATTCTTAATTCAATTGTCCATTAGGCTACAGTTAACTCATCTGACCTGTTATTAATAGTCCCAAATGGGAGCCAATATGAGCAATTTTCCACATCTTTTTACCCCACTTGATTTGGGGTATACCGTTCTTAAAAACCGTATTTTGATGGGTTCAATGCACACCGGCTTAGAAGAACATCCCCAAGGAAGCCAGCGCCTTGCCCACTTTTACCGACTTCGTGCAGAGAATGGAGTCAGTCTGATTATTACCGGGGGAATAGCCCCGAACCCCGAAGGAGCTTTAGCACCTCATGGTGCTGTATTGAATCATCAAGACCAATTGCCATTTCATCAACAAATCACCGATGCAGTGCATCAAGCGGATGGAAAAATTGCATTACAAATCTTGCATGCAGGTCGTTACGCTCTACATCCGGCGTTAGTGGCGCCTAGCCCGATTAAATCCGAGATCACCCCATTTCCCCCCCGTGAATTAACTGCCGATGAAGTTCAGAAAACCATCGATGACTTCGTAAATACCGCTAAACTTGCCCAGCAAGCAGGCTACGATGGTGTCGAAGTGATGGGATCGGAAGGTTATTTAATCAACCAATTTATTACATCGCGCACCAATCGTCGAACTGATGAATGGGGCGGCAGCTACCAAAACCGTATCCGTTTTCCGATAGAAATCATTAAACGCATTCGCCAAGCGGTTGGGAAAAATTTCATTGTTATCTATCGATTATCCATGCTTGACCTTGTTGAAGGGGGCTCAACTTGGGATGAAATTGAGCTATTGGCTAAAGAGATTGAAAGTGCGGGCGCCACCATGATCAATACAGGAATAGGCTGGCATGAAGCCCGTGTGCCGACCATTGCGACGCTGGTCCCCCGCAAAGCCTTCAGCTGGGTAACCGAAAAATTAATGGGCAAGGTGAATATTCCACTGATTACCACCAATCGCATCAATGACCCGTTTGTGGCGGAACAAATCATTGCTAGCGGTCAAGCTGATATGGTGTCCATGGCGCGCCCTTTCCTTGCTGATGAAGCGTTTGTGTCAAAAGCCCAAGACGGTCGATTTGATGAAATAAACACCTGTATTGGCTGCAATCAAGCCTGCCTTGACCAGATTTTTAATGGCAAGCTGGCTGGCTGCTTAGTGAATCCACAAGCGGTACGCGAGATGGACTATCCTAATGAATTAGCAGATAAACCCAAAAAAGTGGCAATTGTCGGGGCGGGTCCAGCGGGGCTTTCTTGTGCAATCTATTCCGCCAAACGAGGGCATCAAGTCACGCTATTTGAACGCAGCAACCAAATTGGTGGGCAATTCAATCTCGCTAAACGGATCCCCGGCAAAGAAGAGTTTTATGAAACTTTGCGTTATTTTTCCCGACAACTGCAACTACTCAATGTGGATGTTCGACTCGAGCAGATTGCACAAGCGAATGATTTAACTCAATTTGATGAGGTCATTATCGCCACAGGCGTTATCCCCCGCACTATCAACCTAGCTGGCGCCGATCATCGCAAAGTCATGTCCTATATTGAGGCTTTAAAACAGCCCGATAATGTCGGTAAAAACGTAGCTATTATTGGCGCCGGAGGGATTGGGTTCGATGTGGCGGAACTCCTTACCCAACAAGGGATCAGCAGCAGTTTAGATGATAATAAATTTAATCATGAATGGAATATTGATACCGCCATCACCACTCGCGGCGGGCTTTTCCCGATGAAAAAACAGTTAGAACCAACGCCTCGCCACCTCTATTTATTGCAGCGAAAAAACAGCAAAGTCGGCGCAGGACTTGGAAAAACCACAGGATGGGTGCACCGCCTGTCATTAATGAAACGTGGCGTTCAGATGTTTAATGGCGTGGAATATATGAATGTGGATGATGATGGGCTGCATATTCGCTATCAAGATGAATATATCTGCCTTGCCGTTGATAATGTCATCCTTTGTGCTGGGCAAGAACCTTATCGCCCATTGAAAGAGCAATTAGAAGATATTGGCATTCACCCTCATGTGATTGGAGGGGCGGATGTGGCGTCCGAGTTAGATGCCCGCCGAGCCATTGAACAAGGTATGAAAGTGGCTTATCAGTTGTAAGTTTTCTTGACCTATAAAAAAACCCGCTAACTCAGCGGGTTTTCTTTTTTGAACAACGTGAAAGCTTAGTCTTGAGTTTGAGATAACTCAGAATCCGCTTGCGCCAGTTTATCGTCTTCCGATAAACATACCGCCGCAGTGAAAAGCACGTCCGTTGAAGAGTTCAGTGCAGTTTCAGCTGAATCTTGAAGTACGCCAATCATCACGCCCACTGCAACCACTTGCATTGCCACTTCATTCGAAATACCGAACATATTACACGCCAGTGGGATCAATAATAACGAACCACCAGCAACCCCAGATGCACCACATGCACAAACCGCTGCAACCACGCTTAATAACAGCGCCGTCGGGATATCAACAGGAATACCCAGAGTATGAACCGCAGCCAATGTTAACACTGTAATGGTGACAGCCGCGCCGCCCATGTTAATGGTTGCGCCTAGCGGGATAGAAACGGAATACGTATCTTCATGCAGGTTCATACGGCGACACATCCCCATGTTCACAGGAATGTTAGCTGCGGAGCTACGGGTAAAGAAGGCGGTTACACCACTTTCACGTAAGCAAGCGAAGACTAATGGGTATGGGTTACGCTTGATTTTCCAGTAAACAATCAGCGGGTTAACGACTAGTGCCACGATAATCATACAGCCCAGCAATACCGCCAATACGTGGAAGTAACCTTTTAAGGTTTCAAAACCGGTTGTCGCAATTGTTGAAGAAACTAACCCGAAAATACCTAATGGCGCTAAGCGAATAACCACACGAACCAACTGAGTCACGCTTAAAGAGAAATCGTGGATCATCGTTTTGGTGGATTCATTGGCATGACGCAATGCAATACCTAAACCAATCGCCCATGCCAAGATACCAATATAGTTCCCTTTAATCAGAGCATCGACTGGGTTAGCGAAAATATTAATCAACAAACCTTTGAGCACTTCAGCAATGTTACCCGGAGGCGTCAGTTGAGTATCGCCTACAGCTAAGATCAAGCTTGATGGGAACATAAATGAGCCAATCACCGCCACAACAGCCGCGAAGAATGCCCCTAGAATATACAGCACTAAAATTGGACGAATGCTGGTTTTTTGCCCTTGGCGATGGTTAGCTATGGACGCCATAACCAACACCCAAACAAGAATTGGAGCAACCGCTTTTAACGCACTGACGAACAGGTCACCCAGTAAGCCAACGTTTTTTGCTGCCGATGGCCATAACCATGCCAATAAGATACCTGCAATCAAGCCTGCTAGGATTTGTTTGACCAAACTACCTTGACTAATTACTCGCCATAACCCTGCTTTATTTGTATCCATAATAGACCTTTATAATTTATCTTTTTTAGGAATTAAATGTGTTTGCCGAGCCAGTATAAGGAATATTAATCTCCTGAAAAGGCTATTATTCAAAATATACACAATGATTGATTGCAGTTAACATTAATTTTACATATCTGTGATCGCAATAGAGTTTTGTTTCTTATAGGAAACAGAGGACATAGAAAATGAGTGAGGATTTTCAGATAGTTAAAATAAAAAAACACCTCAGATGACTCCAAGGTGTTTTTTAAAATTGTATTGATTACTGCGAGTAAGATTTAACGATTGATTAAATAGTCACCAAAGTAATCTGCTATTTTTGCCTCATCTACTTTTAAATTTCCTTTCCAACCAGCCCAAGGCATTTCCATATCAGAACGCCCTTTCGTATTGTTAAGTTGGTTTTCTGCACTAGTTATATCACCAAAATCGCGCCAACTATCAAGAGACAAAGCGATAAAAGTATTCGGAATAACACCAATCAATGCGAGTGAATGCAATATTCCGCGTAATGTATATCTGTCTCCTTTAACCAATTTTGCCTGCGATAACCGCTTTTCAAACTGCCCTGGCGTCTCATTTTCAGGGGCATGACGTAATAAATCTAATAGTTGATTAAAGACTTTTTTGTCTTCATCGGTAGGTTCTACAGCAGCAACCGTCAGTAAATGTCGGAGATTCAAATAAGTGTAACTTACATTCCCAGTATAGGAATTTCCGTAATATAAGCAGTATTGGAAGTAACTATCATTAATATAAATATGCTTATTATGATCGCTACAAACCCAACAACATGCATATTGCGGTTTTTCAAGATATTGATGAGCCGGCAGAGAAAGTAGCTTGTGATAAGCTCCCAAGACTGATCGACCTCGCAAATAACTTCCTCCAACTCCCGCCACGAAAGCATCCAAACAACGCTGGCGAGTAAGCGCTGTTTCCTGTTTTAAACTGTGTAGTTTATTAATGATATCTTCATGATCAGTAAAAAATGCAATCTCATTCGGCAACCAATGAGAATCACTCAATATTTTCCGTTCTTTATCAGATAAAGAGTCCAATGGATAAGTCGATACCGCACGACCTCCATCATATTGGCTATTTTCATACTTATAGAGTTTTCGTAAGACCCGCATGACTTGTTGCACAGAACCGCCTCATCTTTACGCCTATAAATCATTAGATATAAAAAAACTCCCAAAGTCATGATGAAATTATGGGAGTTTTTCTAATTAGGAAAAAGATTATCCGTTAATCAATTTTTTCGCTTCGTTGCGCTTATTCACGATCGTGTTAACCACCAATGTCAGAACTAAGATTGCAGCCACAGTCCCTAACGAAACCGCAGTAGGAATATGGAAAATATCCATCAGCAACATCTTCACGCCGATAAAGCTTAAAATGATAGCTAAACCGTACTTAAGCATTGAGAATTTCTCAGCAACACCCGCTAATAAGAAGTACATTGCACGTAAGCCTAAAATCGCAAACAGGTTAGACGTTAATACGATAAACGGGTCGGTGGTCACAGCAAAGATAGCGGGAATACTGTCTACCGCAAAGATAACATCACTGATTTCCACTAAGATCAGAACCAAAATTAATGGGGTAGCAAACAGCAATCCATTCTTTTTAATAAAGAATTTTTCACCGTGTAACTCATCCGTCATCCGTAAGTGTGAACGAACCCATTTGACCAATGGCTTTTCATTTATCGGTGAATCGTCCTCTTTAGCGAACGCCATTTTGATCCCCGTAAACAGTAAAAACGCACCGAAAACATAGAGGATCCAGCTAAATTGTGTAACTAACCAGCTACCTGCGAAAATCATAATCGTACGCAGGACGATAGCTCCAAGCACCCCGTAAACAAGTACGCGACGCTGTAAATTTGCCGGAATAGCAAAGTAACCAAATAGCATTAACCAAACAAACACGTTATCCACAGCAAGGGCTTTTTCTAACAGATAACCGGTTAAGAACGCCATAGTTTGCGTGTTCGCAACTTCAGGTCCAACGGTATCATTGAAGTACCACCACAGGCCGCCCGCAAAAATCAGCGACAGAGTCACCCACAAGATGCTCCAACCCGCTGCTTGCTTCATCGACATCGCCTGGCCTTTATGTTTTCCTTGCCAAAACATATCGATGAGTAGCATCACAAGGATCATGACAGCAAAGCTGCCCCATAAAACAGGATTTCCAACAGAGTTCATTTTGATTCCTTAAAAAACAAAAAACGGCTGATATCCAGAAGACATCAGCCGCTTAAACTGTTTTCACCCTAAGTTATCACTATACGGTTGTAAACGATGAGCAAACCTCGCCTTCTGGCAAGGTCTCACTTACAACACAGATAACCTAAGATAAGGAAATTGTGGTGCTCGGTTACCGGGTACAATTGTGTGCACCGTAATGACGATAATCCGACAGAAGAAGTTACTCCCCTTTGCTGTGCGCACACAATAAGGTAATTAGTCTTAAAAAGCAATGATTAGCTACCAATATGTTCATGCTATTTTTCGTTATCTAAACACAAATATATTGATAAATAGTCAGATTAAATCCTCTTATTCAGCGCCATTCCCGTTTTTTGCCATTTTAGAAAGCCAGTAGTTAAGAACCTAAAATGTAAAAATCAGCCGCAATTTAAATGAATTCTCAAAATAAGCTTAAAATTTACTGTTTAGTTATTTTCTGTTTTGTTAAAGTGATCGGGTTTTACACTAACAGCCCGAAGAAACAGCTGTTTTCTTCCGGCATTTACTTAATCCATTTCTGCCCAACAACATGTTTGTTGCTGTGATTGCCGTTTAGGAAACATTAATGGAATTAGTTAGAGAACTTTTTTTCGCCCTTTGGCACCAAGATTACGAAACCTTATCTAACCCATCGCTGATATGGTCGATTTATTTCATGCTGTTTATGATCCTATTATTGGAGAACGGCGTGCTCCCAGCTGCATTCTTACCCGGTGATAGTTTACTGATCCTTGTTGGCGTACTCATCGCAAAAGGTGCTCTTAGCTACCCATTAACTTTAGTGATTTTAACTGCGGGCGCCAGTATTGGTTGCTGGGTGGGTTATATCCAAGGTCGCTGGCTAGGTAATACAAAAATTGTCAAAGGCTGGTTATCACACCTCCCCGAACACTATCATCAGCGTGCTCATGGGCTATTCCATCGTCACGGCTTAGCCGCATTACTGATTGGTCGATTCCTTGCTTTTGTCAGAACATTACTACCAACTATCGCAGGGCTTGCGGGCTTGCAAAATGGGCGTTTCCAAGTGTTTAACTGGTTAAGCGGGCTCCTTTGGGTGCTAATTTTGACCGCTATAGGCTACGGATTCGGTAAAAGCCCTATTTTCCAACAATATGAGCATCAAATTATGAATGTCTTGATGCTTATTCCAGTTGGATTATTAATTTTGGGTCTGATCGGCAGCATTGGTGTTGTCATCAAGAAAAAATTCGCCCGCAAATAAATAGCCGTCACTGAATCAAATCGAACAGCGGGAATATTTAGCGATTCCCGCTTTCCTCTATCTCAATTCGAAATCTATACCAATTAGTGATTGCACTTAAGCTAAAAAAAGCTATTGTAATGTTATTAAGGTCATACTTTATTAAGGCATTGCGTTATTTTTCTATTGATAGGAGGTTCTACTATGTCATCCAATCATTCTTCTGAAGATCTACGTGCTGAACTTAAATCACTCGCAGACTCTCTCGAATCCATTCTGAATAGTACTCAAGACAAATCAAAAGAAGAGATCGAAAACTTAAAGGCGAAAGCCCGTGAAGCCCTCTCCTCTTCAAAAGCTAAACTCGGTCAAGCCAGTGATAAAATCACCGAGCAAACTAAAGAAATTGCAGGCCAAGCAGATTGCTATGTACGTGAAAATCCATGGAAAAGTGTGGGTATCGGTGCAGCGGTCGGTGTGGTCTTAGGCATGCTGCTCACCAAGCGCTAATCACCGCTTATGGAACAGTCGCCACGTCAAGGACCCGCTAAGCGGGTTCTAGATTCTCTGCAAAGAATTGCGGGTATCGCCGTTAATATGGTTGAAACCCGCATTCAACTTATTGCAGTAGAATTAGAAGAAGAGAAACTCAACCTTGTTCAGTTATTATTACTCGCAGGGCTGACCCTTCTATTTTCTGCATTTGGTCTGATGTGCCTTATTGGACTAATTTTTTGGTCTGTGGATCCCGTCTATCGTTATCAGGCTTTCGCTATCACGACCGGAACACTGATTTTACTCGCGATTATCTTTGCTATTTGGACGTTAAAAAAAGCGAAACAGTCCACGCTGCTAAGCGCAACCCGTGAACAGCTTCGCAATGACGCTAAAGCACTGGCAGGAACCGATGATGAGCAAAAGTAAACGTCAGTTACTTGCAGAAAGAAAATCACGCTTAGTCTCTGATATTGAGCAGCAGCGCATCCAATTATCGGCCAGTAAGAAAGAGTGGCTACAAGCCACTGCCCCTTATGACAGAGCATGGCAAACCCTGATGACCTTTCGCCCAATTGTTATCGCTGCGACGGGTCTTATCTCTATTTTTACCTTAAAGCACCCCAATCGATTTATTTCACTGAGCAAGAAAGCCATTGCGACTTGGGGGCTTATTCGTACCCTAAGAAGCAGCTTAAACAGTTCAAATCAGAAATAACCCATCCCCTTAAGATAAAAATAATCATTATTTGTCAATATGATAGATAAAAGTGCCCTTTAGCACTTTTTTTCGCACTCAATTATACACATTCAATTTTTTTGTCTATCTTTGTTAATAAGCTTAGCTTTTTATTGAATGAGCTAAGTAATAAGATACGCACATCCAAGATTTCTAGCCTTTTCGTGCTGAAACTTAGCTTATAACGCGATATATATCGCACTTTATTTATATTTAATGACCGTATTATCTGGAGAGACTCAATGAAAAATTTAGAAAGTGGAGCTATTTTATTAGCACGTATTATGATGCCAGTTCTGTTCATCGTTGCAGGTTACGGCAAATTAGGCGGGGCATATGAAGGCACTCAGCAATATATGCAAGCAATGGGCGTCCCAGGCTTTTTACTGCCACTGACAATTTTACTTGAGTTAGGTGGTGGTCTGGCAGTGTTATTCGGTCTGTTAACACGTACAACCGCAATTTTCACTGCTGTGTTCACATTCTTAACTGCGATGCTGTTCCATACGAATTTCAGCGTTGAGCCAAACAGCTTGATGTTTATGAAAAATATGACTATTGCAGGCGGCTATATTCTGTTAGCAGTGACTGGCCCAGGCAAATTCAGTATCGACCATTTATTAAATAAGAAATGGTAATGAGCTCCAATCTCCTCGCCTATAGCGACCTATAGGCAGGGAGTTAACAGTACCCTCAAGTCAACATCCTTTTCCATAAGTTAAATGCCTTTGCACCTCCCATCCGAGGTGCTTTTTTTT
>NZ_WLUG01000061.1:0-65498 GCF_009706505.1 Providencia sp. wls1922
AGGTATTCGTCAAATATATGAGAACCTAAAATACGAATCACTTCTGAGCGTTCATCCAAAGAAGTATCCGCTTTTCTTACATAGATGCTGATGAAAACAGGATCATGATTATTTGACCAGACCATCGACGTTATCCCTCTGACACCGTAGTCACTTGCACCTGATCTATCTGCGATTTTCCATCCTTTAGGAAGTGAAGCTCTAAGCATATTATCAGCGACTTTATTATTGACCATCCATTCTTTCAATTGTTCTTTTGATGAATGACTAAGAACTTCGCCAGTCAAAATTTTCTTAATACTCTTGCTCATTGCATCAGGAGTCGTTGTGTCTCGCAAATCACCCTCAGGATTGACTGTCAATTCTGGCTCATATCGGTCAGAACGAGTAACCGTATCTCCTATTGCTCTCATAAATGCCGTCAGAGCTTCTGGTCCCCCACCCGAAAAAATAGCAAAATTAGCGGCAGTATTATCACTGTATTCATTGGCCGCTTTGCAAGCTTGTTCAAGCGTAAATGGCTTATTCATATAATCTTTAGCAACTGGTGAATATGTCACAATATTTTTTTCAGTCACTATCATCGAATGATTTAATGAAAGTTTCTTTGCATCAACCTTTGCCAGAACATTGGCACAAGCAATTGATTTAACTGTACTATCTAAAGGAAAACGTTGATTTCCATTTATAGAAATCGTTTTATCATCTGGGAATATAATTGACAAACCAACCTTCCAACCCTCTTTTTCGTATTGCTTAACTTGATCCTGTAAAGTCAAAGCAAATGCAGAGGATACAAGAGGCATGCTTAAAATGAATGCGGCAAATGTTTTAAATCGTAAAGTCATAGTAAACCTTTGATGGTCAATATTTATATAATGAGTTTATTTCAGCATAAGTTGAAATTTAATTTATGTAGGGTCTTATTTTTAATCATGATTATATTTTCTTCTCTATGGTTCACAAATGATGATAATTTTTAGTAGCCTATAGAAAAACTTATAGCTTGATTTAAATGGTGTATTGATGGCTATAATCGCTGTAACTTGCTGAAAACCCTGCTCTGTATTTTCCGAAGCCCTCCTGAAGATAATCCATATAGGTTGTTTTTATTTAATTGATTACCCTTTAAGCAATACTTATCAATTCAAAGGTAAATTCAATATGGCGTTAATTCTATTGATCTTCTTTTTAGCAGGATTTGTTAAAGGAGTCATTGGGCTAGGCTTGCCAACATTATCTATGGGTTTGTTAACAGCGGTCATGGAACCTGCTGTTGCAGCAAGCATTCTAATTATTCCATCTTTCGTCACTAATATATGGCAGCTTATGATCGGTGGTAAGTTTTTAAACTTAATTCGACGATTTTACTTATTTATTATCGCTATTTTTATTGGCACTGTTTATAGCCCATTACCAAAATTGAGCTCAGCATCAGAGTGGGTATTTCCTGCATTAGGTCTGATATTAATCATCTATGGCTTAGTGGCCATGTTCCTCCCTAAATCGTCAACATCGGGTAAAAATGAACGATGGTTATCCCCACTGATTGGCTATATTACTGGCGTTATTACCGCAGCCACGGGGGTTTTTGTGATCCCTGCCGTTCCTTACTTACAATCGCTAAATCTTAATAAAAATGAATTAATACAAACTTTAGGACTCGCGTTTACCGCGTCAACAATTGCGTTGGCCATATTATTAATCAGAGAGAATAATAGTGAAACTATAGATTATTACACATCGTCAATTGTACTTATTCCGGCGATTATTGGCATGTATGTGGGGCAATATTGTAGAAATTTGATCAGTGAAAAAATATTCAGGCGTTGTTTCTTCTTAGGATTGATCGCTTTAGGCATTTACATGTTATTCAAGTAAGAACTTAACAAACTCATCCATATAACTCGGTAATTCATCAAACCTTCGGGCGCAAATGTATAATTTGCGCTTTGCCCATTCATCAGATAAAGGAGTGATATTTCCTGGATATATTCCGATAAAGCGTGATATGACTTGTCTCGGTAAAATGGCATAGCCAAGCCCTTCACTCACCAATTGCATCACTGCGTCCATTGTTGCTAAACGCATTCGGTAATTAAATGAAACTCCTTCGCTTAGTGCATGATGGTCAATATAATCCTGTAATGCATTACCTTGAGAAAGCCCAATAAAATCACGGTTTCCAATTTGGTTTAATGAAGAAATGCCGTGATCATTAAAACCATTGGATGGTGGTGCGAAAATAACTAAATGGTCATCACATAAAAATTTAAATTCTAAGTCATATAATGACGATGGATTTGCAACAATGCCTAAATTTGCCATTTGATTATTAAGGCTATTGATGATTTTCTCACTCGGCATTTCACGGATCCCAACGCTAATCTTAGGATATTTCTGTAGATAGTCCGCTAATTTTTGGGGAAGAAAACCAGCTTGTGCCGAAGAGTTGCATAACAGGTCAATATACCCCCGTAAACCTTGGCTGTATTGACGCAATTCACTACGCATATGGTCGATTTGCAAGAGCACTTGATTCGCGTGATTCAATAATGCCAATCCTGCATTTGTCAGCTTTATTCCCGACGAAGAGCGCGTCAATAATAAAACACCAAGTTCACTTTCCATGCCCCGAATACGTTCACTGGCTGATTGCAAACTTAAATTAGATAAATTGGCCCCTGCTGTAATACTCCCGGCCTTGTGGGTATTTACAAATAAACGTAAATCAACCATATCAAAACGCATAATCGCTCCGAAAATGTTTATGCCCCATGCTTAGACTAAGTTTTAGCATCAAAACTCATCAGCAAGGCGCGATATCCGGGAAGTGGCCTCATCGATGTGACCGCGTAACGTTTGTAAGCATAAAGCAAAGTTTTCAGAAAAACATTGGCAATCATTGGCTAAAGTAAAAAACGTCTCAGCTAATTCCAACGCTTCCCGCCAAGTTTCTCCACGGATCCCTTCAAGTAATGTAACTGGCCTAAGAGTATTAACGATTTCACCACCCGACTTAGGCGCAAATCCCATCGGTAAGATATCGTAAGCTGGTGCAAGATGGTATGGGCGGCCATGACTACTAATAAACGATAAATTACCATGATGCATATCGGTATTGCCGATGAGCATACCAAATGCCCAAAGCCGTGCTGTACTGGTAATAGCATCGGGATGTACATGTTTTTGCTTCACTAATTCATTGACCAATACAGGCCAAGGCTCCCTTGCCCGCCCTACAAATTCTGCATCCAGAGCTTGTAAAGAAAAAAGCCCTCGACGACCGAGTAAACCAACACGATCGAATCGAGGAATTTCAAGGAAGCGTTGTCCTTCAAAATCAAATACCTCTGTTTCTACTCCTAGTGCCTTTAAAGCAAGGTGCTCCGCTTGTAACAAATCACGCCAACGTTCACTGATTGGGTTATCATCTTGCGCCGTAAATTTTACAATGACATGACCTCGTTCAGTGTAGGTACAAAACTTAGGTTGCTCACCGCCTGCGGATGATCCTGGAGCCTCTCCCGAGCTAACCGCTCGCGCTAATGTTGGATACACAGTAGCTCGATCAACAGGAGTCGGTGCCTGCATGTTCAGAAATTGGTTTCTTGCCTGCTCCCCAATTAATAAGTTTCCTACTGCATCATGCCCGTGAGCGAGCAAGGCTCTTATAATATCGGAGTCTGACCAGCGATCTGGATTTGGTGATATTCCAAGTTGCGTTGAATAGGCGGATGCATAAGCTCGACCAAGGTATCCTTGTGGGCGCATATCAAATAGCCACCATGGTAAACCATCACTATGAAGGCATACTCCGTCAACTTGCTCCATAACGAATCCATCTGGATAAACCGGAATTAGCTGACCTAGAGATCGTAATGTACCCTCTTCTGTGATGCGATAAATAGGAGCAGAATTAAACCCTCGAAACGTATCACGCAATGCATATTGAATAGAGGATGCAGCGCCAATCCGGATAATATCGTCACCTAAAGCTTTTAGCGCTCGAGACAAAGTTGGCTGGCTAACATTAATAATATCAGCTAGTTGCCTTGCTGTTTTTGGCCCATTACGGAGCAATTGATGTATCATCTCAGATCGATTAGTCATGGTATTAACCACTTAATGAATAGATAAATGAATAGATGCATGAATAGATAATTTAGCAGCTATTTCTAGTATTGTCATCTTTCTGAGCTATCTAACAACTGCACTAACTCATCAATCTTGGAGTGAGAAAATACAGAAACCCCTGATTGAGATAATAACGTAGTTGCAACCCCCATTCCTTGAATGGTTTTTCCACTAAATGTACCTATTCTGTTCCATTGTAACGAATGTTATGTCCCATTAAACAAGCGCTAACAAGAATTTTTTTATTCATCTCATTGATTCACATAAGAAAGAATAAAATTAACTCGGTCTTTAACGGGTAAACAAGGGATCTCGATTAATTCATAGTTATATTTTTTATATGTCGTCACCATCGCATGGTAGGTCATCACTGCTTCATCAAATGTTTGTTTTCTTTCCGTATCTTGCACATATATTTCTTGCCATGGCGGTGTGATAAATACGTTTTTATTATACTGAAACGTATTTATTGCTCGTTCTATATGCTTGGGAATTGGAATTGAACATAAATTCAAATAGCCCTCAATATCAGGCAGCCCCCGGTCAAAAAAACAGATTTCATTATGATAATCAGCCAAATGCCATGATCGCAATTCCCAGCAAAGCATCATTTCAGCAAATGCTTGTCTATCAAGCCATGGCAATGCGTTACCACCAATACAGACTTGATCTTGAATAATGGCCCTACCCGATTCCGGTAAACAGGTGTATTTTTTAGCCATTAAATTTTCAATAATTGCACTTTTACCTGCGCCGGGACCGCCAGTGATAATAATCTTTAGCCCATCATTAATCATATATTTCCTTCATTTTTACTATTTCTTATGACTAAAAAACACCATTTTTCTTCAAATGAACTGAGTTAACCATTCTTGATGTAAATAAGTCATCAACCATAATTCAATTCAGAATAGTTAGGTGATAAGTTAGCGGATAAACGTTATTTATATAGAGCGCAAAATTATTATGAAAACACTCTCTATCAGCCAAGTATCCGAACTTACGGGTCTTACCTCTGCAACTATTCGTTTCTATGAAATCAAAGGGTTGATTCAACCTATTGGCCGAAAAGGTTTAACTCGGCTATATGCCCCTGAAGTTCTCACTCATCTTTCACTCATTATTCTTGCTAAACAAGCTCAGTTTTCACTGGATGAAATAGCAAACATGCTAAATCGTATGCCAGAAAAAGGAATTGAACGCCCTATTTTGCGGGAAAAAATAGATGAGATTGACCAAAAAATCCAAGAGTTGCAGAAACTTAAGCAAGGGTTACAACATATTGAACAATGTCCGTCGGAAAATCACTTGCAATGCCCTAAATTTCAGAAAATTTTATCTGTAAGCTTAAAACAAAATATCGCAAAACTGACCAAAAACATCGCTTGACTTAAAGTCAACTTGAAGTTTTATCATCCGGCATATTCGTTTTCTCCCTCTACTATTGTTGATTTTTATGAGCAATAAGGAATGATTATGCCTCGTTCAGTTTTTTGGCTTGCCGCCGCATTAGCCCTATTTACAACCGGTAATGCACTTGTATTGTCGGTTGCCGTTTTAGTCGGATCTCAGCTTTCTGCCGATCCTGCCTATTCGACAATCCCTCTTCTTGCTCAATATATTGGATTAATTCTGACTTCTGTTCCGATGGCGCATTTTATGATGCGGTTTGGCCGTCGTGCTGGGTTCATTCTTGGAAACGTTGGCGGATTAGCTGGCGCACTATTTGCCATAATCGGTATTTATAGCCAGAATTTATTACTTTTCTCTATTGGCACTTTCTTTACGGGTATTGCTATTGGTACGGCACAACAGTACCGATTTGCTGCATTAGAAGAAACGCCGGTTGCATTACGTTCAAAAGCCATTGGATTAACCATGAGTGGCGGTATTATTGCCGTATTGATTGGTCCAACACTTGCTGTTTCAACTCGAACCTTAATTGAAAACTATCCATTTATTGGAACCTTTGGTGCTCTGACGATTATCTATATTCTTGCATTTATTCTGTTACTCTTTTTGCCATTAAAACCGCATCAAATTCAAGCCAAAACCGCTAATTCATGGGTAAGTCGCTCTTATTTACGGCTCTATTCTCAGCCATTATTAATGCTGATTGCCATTGTCAGTGCTATCGGTTATGCCCTTGTCGTTTATATGGTGGGGACATTCCCATTAGCGATGAAAGCTCAAGGATTTGATTTTGCAGCCATCACTTTTGTCTTTCAATGTCACATATTAGGCATGTTCGCCCCTTCATTCTTTACTGGGCATCTGATTAGCCGTTTTGGGGTGAAAATATTCGTTTGGATGGGGGCAATATGTTTAGCTATAGCCAACATTATTGGTTTCACTGGCTCGAGCTACACACACTTTTTAATCACCATGACATTAGTCGGATTAGCGTGGAACTTTATTTTAATTAGCACCACACAGCTACTTCCAAGAACTTACCATGAACATGAAAGAGCCAAAATTCAAGGCGCTACAGATTTTCTCATTTTCAGTTTTGGTGCCTTAGGAAGCTTAAGTGCAGGCTTCGCTTTTTACTTTATGGGTTGGAATTCAGTTAATATTATGGGATTAGCGGTAGGAATTGGCATTATTATCGCGATGATATTACTGCGAGATAGCCTCAATAACCAAACCGCCAACTAACCACATGAATTACTGGCAGTAATACGCGTTTTATTACTGCCATTTCCTTTAGTACCCATCAAAAACGTTAACCTTGAAGCTGTACTCTAACCTCCCGCACAAGACTTCTATTTTACTATTACGGTGTAACAATCTTAATAATTTTGTTTTTTTTCCATCTGTTTATTATCACTCGTAATATTAGATTGCTGTTGCAATCTAGACTTTTTTAACACCTTTTTCTTATTCAATTACTCCTTGGGCTAAAGGAATATCTTATGATATCTGTCCCTACTGTCAATGAATTATGCAAACTAAATCAACCTTATAATTGTACGGCGGCAAGCGAATTATTATTCCATCACGCTATGCAGGAACTCGTTTTTTTCCATATAAAAAACACCCCCAAATATGCCCAATGGCTGATTAAACATCATATTTCCCCGGAAAACCCGCAAATCAATTCATGGGGAGACTTACCGCCAATCTTTGCCAACTATTTCAAACATAATCTGTTGGTTAGCCACACAGGCAATGATGCGTTAGAGCTAACATCGTCGGGTACTATGGGGCAAAAAAGCCGGATGCGTTTTGATGAACGTAGTATTAACGCCTTGCTGAACATGGTTGATCATATATTCCAATATTATGACTGGGTTACACCGAAAACACCGTGTAACTACCTATTACTCAGTTATGAGCCCGTCGATTCAATTACCCTAGGCACAACGTATACTGATCAATATTTATGCAAATATGCGCCAATTAAACAGGTTGTTTATGCCTTACGACATACGGGAAAAGGTCATCAATTTGACCCGCTAGGCGTGATCCAAGCATTACAGCGTTTTTCCCTTGATGATGCCCCTGTACGTATACTTGGTTTCCCTGCTTTTATCTGGTTTGTACTTGAAATGATGCAAGATATGCAATTGCCTCCGCTAACATTACCTCCCGACTCATTAACACTTTTTGGCGGCGGTTGGAAAACATATGCAGAACAAAAAATCCCTAAAACTACGCTCTACCAAAGACTGACCAAACAATTAGGGATCATCAACGAACGTTGCCGAGATGGTTATGGTGCCATTGAGCATGGTGTTCCCTATATCGAATGTATTCATCACCATTTTCACCTTCCTGTCTATGCTAAAGCGTGGGTGCGAGATACCTACTCTTTTGAAATAAAAGGGTATGGCAAAAGCGGTTTCTTACAATTGGTTTCCCCCTATATAACCTCCTGCCCAGCCCATAGCATTTTGATGAGCGATTTAGCGATCCTACATCGAGGTGCTGAATGTGGATGTGGTCTAGGAACTGACTGGTTTCAACTGCTTGGTCGTGCAACTCAACATAAAACACGGAGTTGCGCATTAGCCGCCTCAGAACTACACCAAGGAAAATAATATGTTCCTCATTTATGGAAAACATTACCCCGATTTCAATCCCAATCAGTCCTTGAGTTTACTCACTGAAATGCTGCCAAGCACATTGGGGCAACCTTTACCTCTCGAAGCCCTATTGACCTGTGCGGAACGTTTTATCACCCGATTAAAAGACCCTAATTTTTTACCTAAAATTGATGAGGTACTAAGAAACGAAATCAAACAATTTTGTCATCCCACCGCATTACGTTTTAAACTCGAACATGAATTAGGGCGTTCACCATTCTCTTTACGCCGTCCCCATTTATCTCAACCTCATTTTGAAAGTTGGCGACCGTTGGGAGTCGTATTGCATATCACACCCGCAAATGCCACATCTCTTCCTTTTTTAGCCATAATCGAAAGTTTGTTAGTGGGTAATATTAACTGGTTGCGTACAAGCTCCCGTCAACAAGGGATAACTTTCGAATTATTACACGCATTTCTGGCGTGTGACGAAACCCATGTATTGAAGAACTATGTCGCCATCTTACCTGTGGCAATAGAAAACCTTCCCCAATTAATAAAGCAGGTTGATGGCGTTTCTGCATGGGGGGCGGATAAAACACTAACAAGTATAAAAGAACAACTTTCGCCGAATTGCCGTTGGCTCCCTTGGGGTCATAAAATCAGTTTTTCTTGGTTAATCCCAAATGGCATTACTGACAAAAATTTGGATCAACTTGCGGATGAAGTTTGTCGATTTAATCAGCTATCATGTTCGAGTCCACAGAGTATCTTCGTCGATACTGAATCCTTACCAACACTCATCGACGTGGGAAATAATCTAGCACAGGCAATGCATCGACGTTGTCATTACTGGCCATTTCAACAACCAGACATCACATCCGCGGCGGATATTACCACTGCAAACGCCTTTAACGAATTAGACAACGTATTTGCAGATGCACAAAACCTCTGCTGGAGTGGGGATAATTGGCGTATTTGGTTAAAAAATACCATTGAATTTGAGCCATCACCACTATATAGAACGCTCTTATTACGTCCCTTGCCTCGCCATAAACTGATTGAAACCTTACGCCCATGGCGTACTTACTTGCAAACCTGTGCTCTAATTTCAACGACAAATGATACAGCGAATCTGAGTCAGCAATTGCTGGCTGCTGGGGTTAATCGCATCACCACACCTGGGTGCATTCATTCAGGTTATCACGGGGAGCCCCATGATGGAGTGTTTGCATTAAATCGACTCACTCGGCGAGTTAGTGTAACCCTCGATGATAATAGTTTATCCGGTTTAGCCACCCTTGACCTCCCACTCGATGAACCTAATTTACGTACAGAACAACCCATTATGGACAAATTATCATTCACTGAAAACACGATACAGCCTAGTGCTAAATTATTTTTCCGCAGTGGTGGCAGCACTGGCACTCCTAAGTTATCCGGCTTTACTTATCGTGACTATCACCTTCAAATGCAAGCTGCCGCAGATGGTATCTTCGCCGCAGGTCTTGACCCCGCCAATGATAACGTACTGAATTTACTCTACTCAGGAAATTTATACGGTGGTTTACTCAGTTTTTTCACCATCCTCGATAAAGCTAACGTGACCCATCTTCCAATGGGAGGTCCCCAAAATGATGACTATGGCGAAATTGCCGAAATGATCGTGAGTCAGCAAGTTAATACACTTATCGGCATGCCAAGCACGCTTTCTCAGCTATTTACGCAACAAGCAGTACCATTACGCCGCTATGGCGGCATTCGAAAAATATTGACCGGTGGTGAGCCAATAAGTCCTGCCCAACGTGATTTCTGGCATAGCTTCGGTATCCAAACTATTCGCTCTGCGCTCTATGGTTCCACCGATGCTGGTACATTAGGCCATGCCTGTAAGGCAAGCAAAGACGGTGTATTTCATTTAATGGCTGATATTCAGTGGTTAGAGATAGTCGAAATGACCAGTGATATTCCCGTTAAATCAGGAGAAGTCGGTCGTTTACTTTTTACTTCTCGCAACCGAGATGGACATCGGGTCACTCGCTACGACATTGGTGATCTTGGGCGTTGGGTGAAAGGCGCCTGCCCTTGTGGCGCACTCACGCCTCGCTTTGAACTTCTAGACCGTCATGACAACCTGATCCGCATAGGCAGTGCATTTATCCCAATACAGCAGCTAGCTCGACTGGCAGACGTTCCAATACAGTTCATATTAGATCATAGCCCCCTTAGCCAATTAGACCGGATGCGTGTTTTCGCTGATGGTGACACAATAGAAGTACAAAATCGGCTTAAGAGTGACCCGGTGTTACTCATGATACTTGATGCAGCGTTACTTGAATTTGAAGTCATCCGTTGCCCATCAAACACATTTGAGTGCAATCCTCAAAGTGGTAAAACGCTATTAGTCATTGATAAACGATAAATGTTAAGCGTTCAGAAACATAGCACTCATGAATATAGTTCTCATAAATACAGGATTGGGGTCGACAAATGAAAACATACATCAATGACGCCACTATCTTATCGCTTGAACAGCTAATTGAATTTGCTCGTCAGCACTCACCTTACTATGCGAAGCATTACCGAAAGATCCCCAAACATGGCTGGCAACTTTGTGATTTACCCCTCGTCAATTCTGCTGGATATTGGGCTGGGAACCATGACCTGGCCAGTTGGCCTGTCTTAACGGCTCCATTTACTCATGGTTTGGTATTTAAAACAGGCGGCACCACTGGAGCCTGTAAATTATCGCTTTATACCCATAACGAATGGTATGCCTTTGTGACCCGCTTTAGCCGTAGCCTGTCAAACCAATTACAATCTGGCGATCGGGTTGGAAATCTATTTTTCGCTGGGGATCTTTATTCAAGTTTCTTATTTATCCATCAAGCCCTATTCCATGCAGATATTCCCCTATGTGAATATCCATTTAGCGGCACAATCGATCCTCAAGGCTTATTTACTCAAATTCGCCAACATAAAATCAATGTTCTCGCGGGAGTTCCTGCAACGTTATTACAACTAGCAGCAAAAGCTACCCAACAACACCAACCCTTATTGGAGATTTCCCTGCTTCTATTTGGAGGAGAAAGCCTATTTGCCGAACAATCATTGTTACTTCAACGCGCATTTCCTTGTGCCCGTATTGCCTCTATCGGCTGTGCGGGGGTTGATTCGGGACTAATAGGTCAGAGTGACGCTCAATGTCAAATTGGAGAGCATCGAGTTTTTGAACCTGAAACTATCGTTGAAATTATTGATGAGGTCACTGGCGAACAAATTGAGGATGAAGGCCGCACCGGCATGCTGGTTATCACAAACTTAACCCGTCAGCTTATGCCGTTGATCCGCTATCCAACTGGCGATACTGCTGCTTGGTCTGAACCAAAGGGACAGCCAGCTCGTCGGTTCTTTTTACATGGACGAAGTAGCTTTGGGCATCGTATTCGTGTTGGCCACTCCACGATTTACCCTGATGAGATTGACGCTTTAATTAGCGAACTACTTGGCGAGCAACAGTGGCAAATGCTAGTAGAACATCATGGTTATTATGACCAATTAACACTACGTATTGCTTTTTTGGGCGATGATAATCACGCCAAAACTCTTGGTCATACAATCCAAAAAAAATATAGCCATGCCGTGAAGCAACTCGAAAGTGACCAACTACATTGGGTTATTGAATGGTGTCAACAGGATGAGCTTATTTGCAATATTCGAACAGGTAAATTACAGCGAATTATCGATAACCGAACATACGTTTAGAAGAAAAATAAATAATGAATATCCGAAATTTTTACGCAACAGATGCTAATGATATCAGCGCGCTTTTTCGTGATGTATACGCAGACCGCTACGTTTATCCCGAGCTTTATATCCCCGCGATGATCACTCGGCGCAATAAACAACGCATTTGGTGCAGTGCTGTGGCTATAAAAAATAACAAAATCATCGGTCATGCAGCCTTAAAACGAGACGCTAGCGTTACCACTAATGCAGAATTGGCGATGATTGTCACCCATCCTGCTGCCCGGCATCGTGGCGTGGCATTCCAGCTTGGTATGTACCTTTATGAAGAGGCTCGCCGGCAGCAATTAACAACACTGACCATTAAAATGGTATGCAGCCATTTAGGTTCACAGCTATTGGCAAAAAATTTAGGGTTTCATACCACCGCATTATTGCGGGATTATGTCGGCTCCCCCTTTGAATCAGGGTCATTTGAAAGTGTTGTTGTGGGCGTACAAACTTTGCAGCCAAAACCCGTACCAACACTCAGTTCGATGAGAACTCAGCCAAATACACTGGCATTACTGAGCGCGCCATTCGGTAATAAACCGCCATTTGCTATGCCAAACCTTCACATTTTTCCCATTGAGGTGTGTGATAGCGGGGAGCGCATAAACGTAACACTGCATCAAATAACAGGTGGGGTCATCAATGAACTCGCGCATCTACCCTATGAGCGGCGTATTTATATTCAGGTTCCTATCAATGCCATGCTAGCCAAATATCTGCCCTTTTTTTACCAAGTCGGTTATCGAGATGCAGGTTTAATTCTCGATAGTCATGGCGAATGGGTCTGGTTATTTCAGCGTGGTTTTAACCCCCAACATCTCCAGTTATGCTGTCCAATTGCACAAAAGTTACAAGAGGCTGCAATGTGCTGAAATGTTGAAATTGCAAAAATCTTGAATATTTTAACGTAAGCGGCATTGACGGTAAAATGTCCAAATCCCATAAGTAACTAAACCACCAAAGAAAAATGGCACCATCATGGTAAGTTCTAAATAAACGAAGCGGTTAAAGTGAAAATTGGGTAATTTCGGTGTGAGATAATAGGCAATAGGTAGCGCGAATAGCGCGGAAACAACACCTATACCCATTATTTTTTTGAGTTTTTGGTTATCAATGTGCTGCTGTATTTTTGGCTGTTTTCGATGATATCGCCAATATTGATAACTTAAATAGAGCAAACCTAATAATGATCCGGAATGCTGCAAAATTTTATAAATAGCAATTTCTTGTTTATCCGTCATGGTGAGGTTGAACTGTAAAAATGACCATGACCGCACCATCGTGCCTGTATCATGCGTAAAAGAATCCCAAACAATGTGCGTTAATGCGCCAATAAAGAAAGATATAGCGAGAATACAAATATTTCGGATAGACCAACCCTGCGTTTTTTTAATCGCAAAAGGTATAACGGTTGATAATGGCGAAGCCAGCTTCAGAATAATGACATAAATAATAAAGCAAAGAGGTAATCCAATAGATAGCCATCCCACAATACGATGGGCTTCTGATGCTAATCGATACAATCCAAACGAATATAATAAGTCTGGGCTCAAACTCCCAAGGATCATCGCAGGCAAACTTAGCCATTTTCCCAAGAAAGAATGCTTAATAGGAAACACAACTGCAGGATGAGAAAACGTCCATGGCATCAATTATTATCCTTCTATGATCATTTGGGATGCATCACATTCTAAATGTTGCCGTTCCAGTTCACTATACGATTATCCTGAAACCCCCGCCTTCCATTCGCACTTCCCAAATAGCGATTTTACGAAATAATTTGCGAGTAATTATATTTAGTTCAGTGCAATCCACTCATTGAATGATTCTCATTTAATTATATATTGCCTGAATTGATACCTTACGTTGATAATATACGCGGTTTATTTCCCATCCATGAACAAAATCAACTGTTTTACACGTGATTTAAAGGGTTTTTATATGAAATACAATAAATTAGCAATACTTATCACAACTCTGGCATTCGCAGGCGCAGCTAACGCGGCAGAAGTTTATAACAAAGATGGCAACAAATTTGATGTCTATGGACAAATTGATGTTCGCCACTATATTGCCGATTCAAAAAGTGGTGAAGATGGTGATGATTCACGCGTTCGTTTAGGATTCCGTGGTGATACGCAAATCAACGATCAACTCACAGGTTATGGTCGTTTTGAATGGGAAACTCCAACCAATAAATCTGAAAGTGATCATGAAAACCAAAACCGTTTAGCTTATGCCGGTTTAAAATTCGCTGATTTTGGTTCTTTGGATTACGGTCGTAATTATGGTGTGAACTACGATATCAATGCATGGACTGATGTTCTCCCACTTTGGGGCGCGGACACCATGGATCAAGAAGATAATTTCATGATGGGACGTAACCGTAACTTATTAACTTATCGCAATAATAATATGTTCGGCTATGTTGATGGCTTAAGCTTCGCCCTGCAATACCAAGGCAAGAATGGCGATCAAAATAAATCCTCTGGTGAAGATGCACTAAAAAATAACGGTGATGGTTATGGTTTATCCACCGCTTATGAATTAGGTTACGGCGTCACCTTAGGGGGCAGTTATGCAAACTCAAGTCGTACACCAAGCCAGCGTGACGGCGCTATTGGAGCAAAAGGTGAACGCGCGCAAGTGTGGAACGTCGGGGGTAAATTTGAGTGGGAAGACCTTTACATCGCAGCGATGTATGGCCAAGCACTGAATGCAACTCGCTATGGCGAAGATGATGCTGAAGCTGTTGCCAATAAAACAGAAAACTTAGAAGTTGTTGCGACTTATACCTTAGATTTCGGCTTAACCCCTTCAATTGGCTACAACCAATCTAAAGGGAAAGATCTCGGCGAATATGGCAGCAAAGATTTAGTTAAATATGTAGCTGTTGGCGCAGCTTATGAGTTCAACAACAACATGTCCGCTGTCGTTGATTACAAAATTAACTTATTGAATAAAAATGAGTTTACTCGTGATCACAACATCAATACGGATAATGTCTTAGGTCTGGGCTTAGTGTACCAGTTCTAATCTAGATCTCGAAAGTGGCGCTATCTTTCAGTATTAAAGATAGCGCCATTTCTTTGATTTTACTCTTATTTTTACTGATTTTGCTTCAGGTAGTCATCGTCGTCAAGCACCCAAAGCGGTTCTATATCGCTATCCTTCTTAATGACTAAAGAAGGGTCAGAACGTAAACATGCACCACCATAATGCCCACCTACCGTAAATGTACAGACCTGAATATAACGTTCTGCCACTTTCGGTAAACACCATAATTGCTGATAAACATTCTCTTGATGGGCAAATTGTCCACAAGTTTCATCCAGAATATCGTCTTGATGATCAACTAGCCCAATATTATTACCACAGCGCCCCGCGATAGGCTTCACGGCATACCCCGTTTGGCGTAGCTCATCGTTAATCTCAAAATCAGTATCCAATAAATATGGATGATGCGGGAACAGTGACCATAGAATCGGCAGAATTGATTTATTCCCAGGGATCACTGTCCATAACGGTTCAAAAACACGAATTTCTGGACGCAACAGCACATCAATCAGCCGGACATCATTATGATGTGGATGACCGGTTCGGATAGGTAAACCAGAAAGGTCACTTTCACTCTCTTGGCGTAACTGCTCCAGAGCAGTTTCCCATGCCCATGTTTTCCATACACATTGAAGCACCTGCCCTTCACCATCCACCACTTGACCCGTTTCATTCCAGACTAACTCATCCAAACCATGGATAATTTTACATTCAAATCCCGCCGCTTTAATGGATTGAGCCATAAACAGAGCGTGATAATCCTCCTCACTATCTCTATCTTGCATAATGTGAATAAACGGTTTTGCAGTGGTGTGTTTCCATGTATCCGTAAGTAACTCTTGCAGTCTTTCACCAGGATTCCAGCCCGCGTTGATGCCGCCTACTTTTGACCATTTATCAATAATTAACCCTGTTTCAGTATGGCAAGAAGCTGAATCCGCATTGTATTCATAAACTTTCAATCCACGATGGTCCATACAAAAATCAAGGCGACCCGTCACCATATCATGACGGCGGTTTTGCCATGATAAACGTAAACGCGGCCAGAGAATTTCGGGGATATTGAAAAGTTTCAGTAAGTTGTCATCTTTGAGGACTTTTTCAGTCGCATGCAAATACATCAAATGAACTTCATTTGTTGCCTGCATTAGCTGATTTTCGGCAGTACTGGAAATCGTGAAATATTCGTGGGGGTTGGCACTCAATTTATGCCCATGGTTAGCCTTCACATAGGCTAATTCAATCGGGTTAGATTCATCTAACCAGCGTTGATTGAAGTTAACTTGGCTATCTAACTGAGCCGCGTGCAGTTCCATCAATTGCGGATTAATTTCAGGTTCTTTATAGGCATACTGGTTATTATCCGTTTGTATCATCCAACCGAGGATCGTGGTATCGGTGAATGTATCAGACAACGTATAACTTCCATTATCAGTGTTTAGCGGTAGCTCTCGAGTCCACTGCTGACCCGCAGGGAGTTTATGGTGTAGAACATTTTGCTCAACAACTCGAACTTTGTTATCAAAAACTTGGGTAATAATCGCAACATGCCCAGTATGCTCAAATTCCCCCCCCTCCGCCCAAATCAGTAAGCTTCCTGCGGTGGGTTTCATTTGGCTGCCATTTTGATACGCGCGCAATGGCAAAATGCCGTCATCCACTACATGGCGCAAAAAACGTAATGCGAAAATTTCATACGCCATGCTGACATCGGTAAACACCACGCCATAATTGAGATAAAGAAAACGACGAGCAAATTCAACGCATTGCCATTTATATCCCATGTATTCATTATTGATATAACTGCGAAAAGAGATATCATCCCGTTCACCTAAATCGGGAATGGAACTGTAATTGGAAGAGTAAATTGCAACACCACCGGGGGCGTAGCCAAGTAAAGTGCCAAACGGTTCATGTTCTTCTGTCATGATCAGACTCCTATTACAGCTCACTGATATTATTTAAATTGCAATTATATGAATGCTAATAATCAGTATACGCTTGTAATAGTCAAAACACTGCGTTTTTTCATGGCATAAAAAAAGCACCTATTAATAGGTGCTTTTTGGTGTTGATCTTGAATTTAATGAGAAAATTTTGTTAGCGATAACCGCGAGTATGGTTGTTAGATGACCAGTTGTAGGTCGCATTGCTCCCTGTTACGCGCTCTTTTTTCTTTTGGGTTCTTAAGGCTTTGGCTTCTTTTTCAACTTCAGCCGAGATTTCGGTAATGATCAATTTTTTGACTTTGCTTTCTTCTGAATTGGTCAACTCGCGCCCTAAACTTTTACGTTCTTGAGCCAGCCGTTGCCTCACCCGCATTCTTTGCGTTTCAGTCATCTCTTGCAGTGTTAGGGTTTTCATGTCATTACTCCTTCGAAAGTTGAAAGACGACTTCCAATATAGCACTCCGTTCTCTTTTCGTCCCAGATAAGGTGCCATCATCCCTATTTAGGAGTATAGTAGCCCTTATCGAAATCCGAATTGATATGAATCATTTTATTTATTATGGAATTAGCGCTCTCCACACCTGAAATTCGCCAGATCCTCGCTTCTGACACCCCAATCATTGATGTTCGTGCCCCCGTTGAATTTCAACAAGGCGCTATGCCATCGGCACTCAATTTACCCTTAATGAATGACGATGAACGTACCACCGTCGGGATCTGTTATAAACAAAAAGGCTCCGACAAAGCGGTCGAGTTAGGGTATCAATTAGTCTCGGGTGAATTACGTGAAAATCGAATTAATGCGTGGAAAACTGCGTGTCAACAAAACCCAGAAGGCTATCTTTGCTGCGCTCGCGGCGGAATGCGCTCCCATATTGCTCAACAATGGTTAAAAGAAGCGGGCATTGAATATCCGCTTATTAATGGGGGTTATAAAAATTTACGCCAAACTGCCATCGATGCAATTAACGAACTCGCTCAACGCCCAGTAATATTGATTGGCGGTTGCACTGGAAATGGCAAAACACTATTAGTTCAAAGCCTTGAAGATAGTATTGATCTAGAAGGTATTGCCCATCATCGAGGCTCTTCCTTTGGGCGTACTTTAGAAGCCCAATTTTCACAGGCGACGTTTGAAAACCATTTAGCGGTTTCTATGTTAAAAAAAGCTCCTAATCACAACCGGTGGGTGCTTGAAGATGAAGGTCGAGCCATTGGCGTGAACAGCCTTCCAGATTCACTACGCCAAGCAATGGAAACAGCAACAATTGCGGTGGTTGAAGACCCCATTGAGCGCCGTATGGAAAGGTTAAAAGAGGAATATTTTGACCGAATGACCCACGATTTTCTTGCCGCATTTGGTGAAGAACAAGGTTGGAATGCCTACAGCGAATACCTACATCATGGTCTACATGCTATTCGTAAACGTTTAGGTTCCCAGCGAGCGATTGAACTAACTAAACTCCTTGATGATGCGCTGATTGCTCAACGTAAAACGGAAAAAACAGACGTTCATTTCTCATGGCTTACACCACTTCTTCATGAATATTATGATCCGATGTACCGCTATCAGTTAAGCAAGAAACAGGATCGAATTGTTTTCAAAGGAACATTTGAGGAAGTCACTGAGTGGGTAAAATCCACCGCTCAATAATGTTACACGTATCCTTCAATATTAAAATAAGGTGACGCTGTCACCTTATTGACCATTTCCAAGCCTGTTTAACGTACTTCCTGTTTAGCGTAACAGTGCACCCACTAAAAATAGTGCCCCCAATATCAAGCTGCACCCGGAACTGACATACCAAAATAGGTCGCTATTGCCTTTAAAGCGGCTTTTGATCAGTGGAAATATCGCCACTCTAATTAAAAATACAGCAGCAATGGCAATTAGAATGGATTGAGTAAAGGGTAAAGAAAAAGAACCTTGAGCTGCACTGAATGCGTACAATCCCCAAATGGTTAATACCGTGCCGACAAAAATCGCCGTAAATGGTGGATACCAATGCCCTTCTTGAGCCTGTTTAACGATCCGTTCCCCTGCTCCGAGCCACTTAAATCCAGCTGCACCCCAAACCAGACACGCAAAATGCAATAGTGCAACAATCCATGTCAGCACAGCCGCCAAATACAATGCAGTTATTCCCATTTATGGTCCTTTCAGTGAGGCTTATTTTTTAAAGGCAATCTCAGTAATACCTTGGTAAATTAATTTAGAAGCTAACCCGCCTAAAATCAATCCGACCACTTTGCCTATCACTTTATGGATACGGGAATATGTTCGTCTTACAGAAGATAATGAAAATGTCTGGCATAATATAATACGCCAAATTAGAGAAGCCACCACAATTCCTAGCCAAATCACAAGCTTAGTCCACAGCGGTGTTGAGGGTGAAATCGTAGTAGAGAAAATACTCATGAAAAATAGAACAGTTTGTGGGTTAGATAAGTCAGCAATTAACCCTCGACGAAAATAAACGCCTGTTGGAAAATTTTCTGTATTTTTTTCGGTGGCAAGAGACAGTTGCGTTTTATTTCGAAAGACACTGATCGCGTAATAAAATAAATATAATCCACCCAAAATCTTAATCAGGGAAAATAACGACTCAAACTGTGTCATTAATGCCACCAGCCCAAATAGCCCTAACCCTGAATAAATCGCATCCCCCAGTACAACCCCATAACCACAAATTAATCCGGCTTTTTTTCCTGAACTTAACGTTGTCTGAACCACCGTAAATAAGTTGGCACCAGGGTTAAAAAAGGTCAAAACAAACAAAAACAAGGTAATCAGAATGCTGTGTAGTGGATCCATCATGGTGTCTCACATTAGCGGAGGATTTTTTTATTATAGACAGGGATAACCCATCGAGGTGCAACCTACGTCAGGTTATTGAAAATCCACCGTATGCGAATGAACTAAAAACACTATCCCAACGATTTTCGACGTTGCAGCAGCCACTTATCTAACTCATTTGCAAATTGTTGGCGATCACGTTGGTTTAAGCTAGCAGGCCCCCCAGTTTGCACGCCGCTAGCTCGCATCGTGTCCATAAAGTCTCTAATTGTCAGTCTTTCACGAATGGTGGCTTCACTGTAACGTTCACCTCGAGGGTTCAACGCCACCGCGCCCTTTTCCATGACTTCCGCTGCCAACGGAATATCAGCAGTAATCACTAAATCGCCGGCTTGTGCGCGTAAAACAATCTCATTATCTGCAACATCAAACCCAGCGGGAACTTGCAGAGTTTTTAAAAACATCGAAGGCGGAACCGATAAACGCTGGTTCGCCACAAATGTAATTTGCACTTTTTCTCTATCAGCCGCGCGATATAACACTTCTTTAATCACTTTAGGGCATGCATCCGCATCCACCCAAATCACCATCATTGACATATAACCTATCTATTTCATCTTTTAAAAATTAATGGTGAGCATAATAGCATGACGCGGTCTTTTAAGAGGAACAAACTGCCGTTTCTTGTCGCATCAATAGCCCGTAACTCATGAGTGAGCACACCACCACCAAAATACCGCCAGCAATAGCAACCCAATATCCTGCATAAATTCCAAGCTCATCCACCATTTTACCTGAGAGCATCGCCCCAAATGCCACGCCAATATTGAGTCCCGCAAGTAGCCATGTCATTCCTTCCGTTAAACGGTGATCGGGAACAATATTTTCCACCAGCGACATACCGATAATCATCGTTGGTGCAAAAAATAGCCCAGATATAAACATCACCATCGACAGCGACCAAATTCCCCCGACCCACAGCAACGGAATAATCGACAGCAATGTCAGAACCCCGCTGATTAGCAACATACGCGGCAAAGGCATTGATAAACGCATCCCTCCAAATACCACCCCCATCACACAAGAACCAATGGCATACAGTGATAACACTAAACTCGCCATCGCCGGCTGCCCTTGTATCTGTGCCAGCGTCACACTCAAAATATCCACTGTCCCCACAATCACGCCCAGCGAAATCATGAGAATAATCAACAGTTGTAAACTTGGCAGGCGCAAAATAGACGCCTTCGCGCTCATCATCTGGTGCTTATCGACTAAGGCAGGTTCTGTTTTACGTTGAGAAACTAAGAGCAAGACTCCCACCAGCAATAAAATACCCGCAATCATAATTCCCGCTTGTGGGAACAGAACCACTGTCAGCCCGACGGATAAGGGAGGTCCCGCAATAAATGTCAAATCATCGAATACAGTTTCCAACGAGTACGCCGTTTGCAGTAGCGGATCCCCTTTGTAGATCTGCGACCATCTCGCGCGGATCATCGCCGACATACTCGGCATAAAGCCCGACAGAAATGCTCCTAAAAATAACCAAATATAAGAGAGCCCTAACCACGTAGACGCCACGATTAGCCCCATGCCCAGAACACTAATAAAAGTCACTAACGGCAATACGCGAAACTGACCATGGCTATCCACTTGGCGAGAAATCTGCGGCGATAATAAGGCATAAGTCAGCACAAAAGTGGCTGAAACGCCACCTGCCAGTGCATAACTTCCTTGCAACATTGACAGCATGGTAATAATCCCAATCCCCATCATGGGTAACGCTAAGCGAGCCAAAAGCCCTGCTAAGGCGAATTGGATGCTTCCTGAAGCGTGAAAAAGTTGTTGGTATCGACTCAGCATGCAGTATCTCCATGATAAAAATTCAATATATATACGGTGTGTATGTATAAAAATGATATATTGATACGAGATGAATGTAAATAATCATACGCAATGTATGTAAGAGGTTTTATGGCAAGACGAACACAAGCCCAAATGGAACAAACTCGCGCCCTATTACTGGCGACGGCACGGGATTTCTTCTGCCGTTTAGGCTATGCAGACACATCAATGGATGATTTAACTGCCAGTGTTGAATTGACTCGCGGCGCGCTATATCACCATTTTGGGGACAAACAAGGATTATTCTTGGCTGTTGTCGAACAAATAGATGCTGAAATGAACCAACGTTTACAGACAATTACGGACAACAGCGATGACTTGTGGTCAAGCTTTCAACAACGCTGTCATGCCTATTTAGAAATGGCGCTAGAGCCTGAATATCAGCAAATTATTTTGCGAGATGCTAAAGCGGTATTAGGAGAAGCCATTGCAAAATCTAACTTACAATGTGCGGACGCTATTGAAAAAATCATCGCCAAGCTGGTAGAAGATAATGTTATTGCCAACGTAGAGCCTCGCGCCCTCGCCGCGTTACTGAATGGAGGCTTATCCGAAGCGGCCTACTGGATAGCGCAAGATAAGAGTGAAATTCGGCTAAAACAGAGTATTGCTAGCATTGATATGCTACTGAATGGACTAAAACTCCCTGCTAAATAATCGCTGATAACAGTAAGCCCATATAGTGGGCTTACTCATGACGCAATTAACGCAGTGACTTAAATACGCTTATAAATTTTTCAACATCTTGTTCGCTTGTGGACCATGAAGTACACAGACGCACACAAGTTTTACCCGCTTCAGGCGCTGGCATACTGCTTAAAACGTAATGTTCCAACAATTTCTTCGCTAAATCATCCGGTAGCACCACAAACACTTGGTTTGATTCAACTGGCGCTAAGAACTCAAAACCTTGTCGCGTAAAGAATGCCGCTAAATGCATCGCCATATCATTGAGATGCTTACCCAATTTGAAATAAAGGTCATCTTTAAACAGTGCGTTAAATTGTGCCGCTAATAACCAACCTTTCGCCTGCAATCCCCCTTTTTGCTTGATGCTAAAGCGGAAATCAGATTTCAAGCTTGGGTTTAAAATTACCAGGATTTCACCGGTCAATGCACCAATCTTAGTGCCACCGATATAAAAAACATCCGTCAACTGAGCGATATCTTCAATCGTTACGTCGCTCGCATGGGACATTAAGCCTGAGGCTAAACGTGCACCATCCATAAACAGCCATAAACCATGCTCATCACACACTTTACGCAGCGCAACCAGCTCATCTTTACGGTATACCGTACCAATCTCTGTCGAGTTACTGATATACACCAATTTTGGCTGCACACAGTGTTCATCGGTATGATGCGCCAAAACTTGCTCAATCAGCGCTGGCGTTAATTTACCCGATGCTGAAGGAACAGTGAAAACTTTATGCCCTGTGGCTTCAATTGCCCCCGTCTCATGCACCGCGATATGCCCTGAATCTACCGCAATAGCAGCCTGATGAGGTCTTAATATATGAGAGATGGTCGTTAAATTGGTGATAGTACCACCATTAAAGAAATGGATATCTGCATCTGGGCGTCCAATGCGCTGTTTCACTTGCTCAGCCACACTGGCACATAACGTATCGGTACCATATCCTTCAAAACGCTTACCCGCTAAGCTATTGAGTTCTTCCATCACTGCTGGGTGCGCTATTTCATTATAATCATTAATAAAGCTGTACATTGGCAACCTACCGTTAAGTTAAAAACAAGCCAACAGTTATATGCGGATATTATTCAATATTCAATGATATTTTTTGGCTTGCAGAAACGAGTCACTTCATAAGCTGTGAGCGACGAAATGTCAGATTAAAACGGTAAGCCCCAAGTTGAGGATGAACGCCTGATTTGATTTGTCGTACCCCATGGTAATTGAGCCGTGAACGTCCGCCCCAGACCAAGACGTCCCCATGTTCTAATGGGATAGCTTGACGTAAAGACTCACGCGTCTCTCCACCAAAATCAAAGATAGTGGGTAATCCTAGTGAAAAGGAGACGATCGGCTGGGAGAAATCCGCTTCATCTTTATCTTGATGCAGCGACATTTTAGCCCCCACACCATAGCGGTTAATTAAGCAGGCATCAGGATCAAAATGAGAAAAGCCAGCTTTTTCAGCGGCATTTATCGCCAACTGTTTAAATAATGCGGGCATCATGGGCCATGGCTGCAGAGTCATCGGATCGACAGAGGAATATCGGTAGCCTTTATTATCCGTAACCCAGCCCCAATCACCGCAATTGGTCATTGCCACAGACATAGCGTATCCGCCAGGGGTTTCCATATGACGCAAAGGTGCTTGAGCAATCACTTCATGCAATGCAGCTAATAACGGCTCCCCTTGCCCAAGCAAAAAACCTTTAAGGAAATAAGCGTCTGGCGCAATCTCAATCATATTCTCTTCATCAGGAAATAACATAGTCACCACAACACATATTGTCACTACTCAGTAAAATGGGTGTCTACCTATATAAGACACCCTGACCATTTAAGCGGCTTGTTGCTGCCTTTTCAATGCCAATTTACGCTCTGCTTTTTGGCTACCCCAGACGCTGAGTAAAATCACCAACATGCCGAGTAACTGTAATGGGCTGAGTTGTTGATCAAGCCACAGCCATCCTAGGATAACGGCGCTCATCGGGCTTAAGAATCCCAGCGATGCTACTGAACTGGGTCCTAAGATAGCGAGGCCACGAAACCATAATGCATAAGTCAGTGCGCCACCGATCAAAGTTAAATAACTCAGACCTGCGATATTTAATAAACTCAAAGAAGGTAACGCAGGTTCAAGTAACAGCGCAAACGGCAGTAAGACTAACCCGCCTGCGGTTAATTGCCACGAGGTAAAGGTTAATGCTGAGACTGGAGGCTGCCAACGACGGCTTAATACCGTTCCTGCCGCCATAGAGAATGCCCCGGCTAAGCCCGCAATAATCCCGGTTAAATCTAACGCGGCACTTGGCGTCAATAATAAAATAGCTACCCCGAAAATACCGCTCAGTGCGGCAAATATCGAAATACTCGATAGCGAACTGCTTAATAGCCAACGGCTAAGGAATAACACAATCAGCGGTTGAATCGCCCCCACCGTTGCCGCCACACCTCCCGGTAAACGGTATGCGGAGATAAACAACAGCCACCAAAATAGCGAAAAATTTAAAATGCCGAGAATCAGTACTCGTCCCCACCAAATCCCCTGAGGCAATTTGCGTAAAAATAGTAAAAGTAGCAATCCTGCGGGTAAGGCTCGGAGCATGGCTAACGTCAACGGCATACCCGCAGGTAACATTTCCGTCGTCACCAAGTAGGTACTTCCCCAAACTATCGGTGCTAATGCCGTTAAAAATAGAACCCAATATCTATTCATGAATACGCTCACGTTGATTTATCTTGAGGTCAAGATAAATTCAAACTACCTTGACGTCAAGATAGATTATTGTATGATTTGCCTATGGATAGAATAGATAAAATCACTCAACAATGGGAACGTGAACGCCCCGATCTTGATATCAGCGCCATGGGGCTGATTGGTCGCTTAGGTAACGTTGCCCATCACCTGACCCGTGAAATGGAAAAGGTATTTGCCAAATTTGGTCTAAACCGATCAAGTTTTGACGTACTCGCCACTTTGCGCCGTGCGGGTTCCCCTTATACACTGTCACCCAGCGATATGCTTGCTACCTTGATGGTGACATCCGGTACCATGACCAATCGCATCGATCAGCTAGAGAAAGCCGGTTATGTGGCGCGTCATGTCAATCCTGATGATGGGCGCGGTTTTTTGGTGAGCTTAACAACTGAAGGGTTGGATTTGATCAATCGCGTAGTGACAGCCCATACCGAAAACCAATCTCGTTTAGTGGCATCACTGTCAAATGAAGAGCAACAAGCGCTGAATCAGCTACTACGGACGTTTCTAAACCATTTAGAATCATAAAATGTAGAGAGGGGAATTCCTTTCCCCTCTCTATTTTTACGAGCTAAATTAGCTATTCAACTCAAAAGGCATCAATTTTTGCGAACGCTCAAATTGGTCGCAAAGATACACCAAGCGCAGTAAATTTTCGGCGGTTTGATTTTCCTTTTTTACGTAATGCACCAGTTGCTTAGCAAACCATAACATCCCCAAGTCGTGCAATGTCCTGACCACAAAGTTTAACTCGTCAATTTGACTCGCGGATAACTGTGCGCGCCCTGTACAGCTTTGCGTTTCCAATACCGCCAAGATTGGACGGGTAATCTGCTGTGCCAGTGTTGGCACTGGCGCAAATGCTGTGCGGTCTTGCTGCTTTTTCGCCATATATTCAGCAATCGACGTCATAAACTTGGAAGACTGTTTTTTACGAGGTACTGATTCAAAATCGAGGTAAAACAGCTCAATACCCTGCTCTTTTTTCAACCAGAGTGTTTTCGGAGTTAGTTGTAATTGTTGCTGAGAGACGCTTACTTGAACGGATACCGCACTAATTTCCCAACCTTTCTGAGTGATAAAACGCAGTTCTTCAATTTTGTGATTTTCTGTGCCTTGCCAATTTAATCGCAAAAATGCCCGATTCCGGTTTCCATCCAGCACAGTCCAACTGACACACTGCTCGATTTCATTCCAATGTAGCGGTTCGTAGCTATCGATATGTAGCACAGCAGGCTCAAACTGAGCATCATCGGTGAGCGCATTGAAATAGGTCGTTGCCGCTTTCCAATCCTCAAATCCCAGCTCACTTTTCAATGCTTGGTAATCATCGAATGAAATGTGCGGCGCTTGGCTAACTGCACTGCGACTGATTGCATAACTATCGCCGCTAGCCGCAAGTTTGCCCTCATCGGATAAGCGGGGATTGTGCAATTCAAAACCACTGCGCATCAGGTTATCTGCCGTTTGTTTCCAAATGGCTAGCGTTTGCCAGACACTGTGACGGGTGAAATTCGGGTCGAGGGTATTGGCGCGTGCTTGGCTACACTGCACCACTTTTTTCTCTTGGTTATCCCAAAAACTAAACGTTCCCCCAATGGCGCCACTTTGAGTTTGCCACCACTCGGCATGAATTGGGAGCAAAGAGAGAATGTCCGTTTTACTGTCATATTGACGACGACCAAAAGCGCGCAATTGCGCAATTTTATCGTCGCTGGCGTGAGTTAATTGGTAAAGATAGCCACTAATTTGCGCGATAAACCGCAAAACTTGTCCTTCATCCATCGTGAAATGGCGCTGGGCTAATAATTTCACTTGATAGCTTAAACGCTTTAAATAATTCGCCAAGCGAGGCAAACCTTCCGCACGCGCCGACATATTCAATAAATGCAATTGCGCGGCGCTGCTTTGGCTTATATGGGAAAGCCCCTGACGCAGCATATCGTGAATAAAACGCTGGATAGTCGCAATCACCGTTTGCTCATCGTCACTTAATGCTAGCGTGACCTCGCGGTTAGGCATCAGATCATCAGGCCAACTCCACGACTGGTTATGCTGAAGAAATACCTTAGCGACCGCTGCCAAATGGAGGGCTTTTTGCTGCTTCTCCGGTAATGACGACAGCATCCCTTGAAAGCCATTCCCCCGAATATAGATAATTGGCTCATCATAATTGGGGATCGTGATTTTCAGCTGATTCGATTGGTCATCCAAGATCACTGCATGATCTTGCCAATCCTGTAAGATCTTCACTGCCAAGCGGCAATCTGGCTTACTGTTTTGCTTGATTAATGCGGGAACATCGAATGCCAGCAACTCGGGTAATAGTGGTTCAATATCGACAGATTCTGAACTATCTTCTGTAGAATCAATCGATTGTTCATCGCTGTTTGTTTGTACCCAAAGCACCGCGGCCAGAATATGTTTGCAGCAACCCGAGGCCGAACAATCGCAGCTGGCTTTTTGCACCCCTTGAGGATCTAACGTGACTTGCTGACCATCGCTGGTAAAAGTTCCATTCGCTAAACAAACCGGAGAAACTTTACCACTTTCCAGATCCTTACGGGCGCGGCGCAGCAACCCGATGTTGGCAAATACGGCCAATGCGTCGTCATCATAATGTAAATAAACGGTTTTCCAACTCATTGCATCACCTCAGCCAGCCAGTGAGCAAAATGCTCTGGGGTTAACGCCGCCACACTCATACCGCGATCCGCCAGCTTCTGGGCAATTTCCGTATCATAAACCGGCAATGCATCATCATCTAAAGCGGCTAATCCCAACAATTTCACTTGCTGGCTATTCAAGCGCTCGGTGCAATTGAGCAGATTATTCAATGCCCCGCCTTCTTCAAAGTCGCTGATCAACGAAATCACAGTGCGTTTCGGGTTGCGGATCAAGCTTTCACAATAATGCATCGCTTTCGCGATATCGGTTCCCCCGCCGAGCTGCACGGTCATTAATACTTCCACCGGATCGTGGGCTAAATGACTGAGATCCACCACTTGGGTATCAAACACCACCAAAGAGACACGTACTGTCGGTAATGCCGCTAAAATACTGGCGCACACCGCCGCATACATAATCGAACTCGCCATCGAGCCACTTTGGTCGACGCACAAAATCACATCCCACGGCAAATGCTGTTGCTGGCGGGAGTTAAAATACGGGGTTTTAATCACTAGGCGCTGATTTTGTTGATCATAATTCTTTAAATTCGCAGCAATAGTAGCTCGCCAATCAAAATTACGGCTATTAGGGAGTAGCGATCGCTTAAAGCGGTTACGACGCCCTGTTAACGCTTGGCGAAATTGGTTTCGCATCTGGCTTAAAATATCATCCACCACTTTGCGAATAATATTCTTCACCGCATCCCGCGTATCTTCGCTCATTTTACCGCGTAAACTTAATAACGATTTAGCTAAGGCTTTGGTGGGCTCCATTGCATTCAAGGCTTGCGGGCTTTTTAATAAACTACTAATTTCATAACGCTCTAATGCCTGCGACTGCATTCGCTCAAAGGTGCTGTTCGGGAACAATTTACGGGCTTGGTTCAGCCAGTTAACCGCCGTCAATTGGGACGCATCTAGCGAGCCATGGCGGCCTCCTTCTTGGCGTAAACCGCGACGTTGATATTCACGGCGATATAAAAAATCCAATGACCGTTCGATTTTGAGCTCATCACCATTTAATGCCGCTTGTCCCAGAGCGCCATCCGCATATTGGCCTAAAATAAGGCGCCAGCGTTTCGCTAATTGAAGTTGTTCTTCGGTTAATTGCGCATCTTCTGGCTGCTTATCCATGAGATAGCCCCTCATTTTGCAACGAAAACCACTCAGTTAACCCTTGGTTTTCAAGCTGAAGCTGAATTTTTTGTTCGAGTTCCATGGCTTGGAGTAATTGTTGCTGATTGAATTGTGTCTGATGGAGAGTTAAATCTTGGGTATCCATCGATAATTTTTGTGCGACCACCCGCGCCATTTGCGCATTTTGTTTCGGGGTTAATTGGCTAAACGCAAAGCGCAGATCCGGCAATACTTGCAAGAAACGTCCATCATCCCACTCACTCAACAGTTCATTGAGTAGCTCAATTAATAGGGGTAAGCGCACAACCAATTCCGGTGCGGTACGCATAATGCCAATGAAATATCCGATAGCCAGTTCCGGGTCGCTACCTAAACTGAACGTTCGCTGAATTTCCTCGGTCAGTACCGATTCATCAATTTGACCACCAAGATAACGAATAGCATCCACCGCCCCTTTAATTAGCGGTGCGTGATTAAGACGCCCATCCAACCGGCTCAATTGTGCATAAAATTCTGCGGAATAATCCATATCGCAGCTAATTTCAGGCATAAAGGTGATTAATTCACGGCAAGACAGTAACGCATTAAAATAGTGTTCTTGTTGCTGTTCATCCCCTTGAGCCACCTGATCTAAGCAGAAAAAGGCCTGGGAGAGTACTTTATCAATCCGCTGTTTGATGCCCGTTTCATCTTCGAGGTCAAAGAAACTACGCCCGCGCCATAGGTGTACCAGTTTATGACCACAGGTCACCAATGATTCAAACTGACTATCTTGCTGAATATAGCTATCTAATAACGTAAATAACGTTGGAATGCGCTGATGAAGCCCAATCAATGCCGCTTGCATTAGCAATGTCACCGCGCTTTGGCTGGAACGGCTGACACCTTGCTCTTCAAGTTGCTTTTCCATCGCCAAAATTTTATTCAGTGCAATGGCTTTTAATTGCGTGCCTTTTTCAGAAAGCGCGATCAGCTCCCCTTCCACATTTGGCGTCCACGCGTATTGCCACTCTTCAAACAGTAAATCCAGCTGGTTGCCCGAAAAAAAATTGGGACCAGAAAGCGGTTTGGCGAAGTGGATTTCTAAAAAACTCAAAAGATGCAGAAAACGGCTGCGTAAACGGTGCTGCTTATTACGGTATACATCTAAGCGGCTGACTTTGGCTAAAGTATCGTCCAATTTGAAGCGAAAGCCTTTCGCCAATGAATAGGTTTCAGAAACCAATGGCGGTGTGATGGTTCCTTTAGGAATCTGCCCCAAGGTAAAACCAGAAAAACAGGTTTTGATTTGCTGCCACAGTTCATCTTGGCTTTCATCTAAGCTGCCTTTGATAAACGCACTTTGCAGCCCATCCAATAGATCATAGCGACCCGCGCCCGTGTGCCCACGAAATACGGCAAGTCTCAGACTTTGCTCTGCGGCGAGCTTAACAGATAAAAACCCTGGCGCTGCATCAAATTGCTTTTCCCGTAACACTTCAGCCACGTAAGCCAAAAATTGAATACCAAGCTGATTTCGATAAGCCGCGGTAGCAGTCATTTTTTGCTGAGCTTGATCAGTGCGTTGTGCCAGCAACCCTTCCCACACTTTTTGATAAAAGGCTGGCGAAGGCATGCCGGAGGCATAACCATTTAACGCATCAAGCCGGTCAAAGCTATAACGGATAAGCCAAGCGCTGTCACGGTCTGCCAACTTTTGCTGAGCCATAAATTGCTTTTGTTGCTCGGAAGAGAGTTTAAATTGCTGCGACGCCGCTTTACCAAGCCCTTCAAGCAGTGCCAAGGTATGAAACCCGCCCGTCACGACCACAATTTTCGCGTTTGGCTCTGCCGCTTTAATGGTTTGAATGTGCGCTTGCATATGGGCTTCACGCTGAGTTGAACCCTCCGAAGCCAGTACTTCTGGCTCGTAATCTAAACGCGCCAAGGCACACCAAATAAAGGTATCGCGGAAGAAATCAGCCCAATTGGCAACCGACGTTAATGGGCGCAACTCAAACAAATGTTCCCACAGTTCATCATGATCACGGCACCCACACTTTTTCGCTAACTGAGCAATAAATAAGCTATGGGCAAGGTAGCGTTCCCGTTGCAGGCTTTGATGCTGGCTTTCGCCTTCCAGATCAAGTTCCACCTGTGCTGTCCACGGCAAATCAATAAAACGCAGTTGAGCTTGATGCTGCTGCCCTACGCGTAACGCTTGCCACTCAGGGGAATATTCACAAAATGGGAAATACGCCGATCGCGTGACAGCGTCACTTTCATCTGATTCAGTAGGCGCACTTTTCAGGGTAGTCTGCCCCATAATCGCCACGGGCGGACGTGTATCGACATCCAATAACCCCGCGATTAATGGGTTAAAACTGTCAGGACCTTCTATCAGCACATAGTCAGGCTTAACCTGCTCAATTAAGCTCAATACGCTATAAGCACAGGCGGGACTATGGTGACGAACGGGCGCAAAATAGAGCTGTTGCTCATCCAGTATTTTCCACTGTTCAAGCGCCTGCTGTAGCCGTTCTGGCAATGTGATGTTTGATAAACTCACCGATGATGTCTCTCATAGGGACAGTGTGGTGATGTATTTACCACCACACTGCGACGACGGATATTATTGCCAGAATTCACGAGATGCATCGAAAAAGGCTTTCCATGCTTCGCTCTGTTTCGCACGTTCACGGGCAACATTATCAATGTAATAACGCATCCGTTTGATATCATCCGCATTATCTTTGAGTACCACACCAATCAACTGGCGCGCCACAGCGCCTGCGTTCAGTGTGCCATTCCCCAAATAGTGAGCTTCCAATGCACAGGCATAGGCGATATTAACTGCTTCTGCCGTAGACATCACCGCATCTGGGGTTTTGATATTCCCACCATCTTTGGTATTACCTGAACGTAATTCTTGAAAAGTCGTGACTAATAATTCGATCACGTCCGTTGGGACAGTCACTTTGCCATCCAGCTCGCCAAGCTCAACAGTCAGTTGTTTGTTGATCAGTTCAATTTCAAATGCCGGATCTTGGATGGGTTTGACGGTTTCGAAATTAAATCGACGCTTAAGTGCTGATGACATTTCATGCACACCGCGGTCACGTAAGTTGGCAGTACCAATCAAGTTAAAGCCTGACTTGGCGCTGATCCGTGCATTATCTTTCATCTCAGGGATCATCATTTGCTTTTCTGACATCATGCTAACCAGCACATCCTGAATTTCAGGTGGGCAGCGAGTGATCTCTTCAAAGCGCACAATTTTACCTTGTTGCATTCCTTGGTAGAGCGGTGAACTCACTAAGGCTTTTTCTGTAGGACCTTCCGCCAGTAGCAGCGCGTAGTTCCACGAATATTTAATATGGTCTTCTGTGGTACCCGCCGTGCCTTGAATGGTTAAACCTGAGTCACCACTAATCGCCGCCGCTAATAACTCGGACAGCATGGATTTCGCCGTACCAGGCTCCCCCACCAGCATTAACCCTTGTTTACCCAGTAAGGTCACAATGGCGCGATCAACCAGCGCATCGTCACCAAAAAATTTAGGGGTAATTTGCAGTGCCTCATCCCCAAGAATAAATTGACGTACCGCCCGCGGGGAACGTAGCCAACCTTGTGGTTTAGGGTTGCCTTTATCCGCTTGGGTTAATCGTTCTAATTCATCCGCAAAGCGCACTTCTGCGCTTTCACGCAGAACGCCTTCTGTTACTTGTTTCGCCTTAGCCATGTTGGTTTCCTAAATTTATGCGTCGATTAATCAATGATTACCACGGGGTTTTCTTTTCCCATTCAGGGTCAAAACCGCTACAGGCATCCGCGACTTTCAGGTAGTCAGCATAGCTTTCGGCTAACAGGATCGGCGGCACGTTTTTCAGTTCCACATAGCCTCTATCCCACGAGCTTTTTTGTGCTTGGTCAAAACTCAAGGAGTACAACACCGCAGGGATATTTTCTTCTGGGACATAGCTACCACTGAATTCCATATACACATAGCAATCTAGGCTGGAGAAATATTTGAAGTAATGACAGAAGCTTCCGCCGTCTTCCGCTTGGCCGCGCTGATAACCCATTTTGGTTAACACGCCACGTAGGGTGAAGGTATCCGTTAGCCAGCCTTTTCTATCTTCGATTTCCGTGAGCGTTAACGCCAGATCTGGAATGGTGTGATCCATCTGCGAGAATAGGAATTTGACTTTGTAATCTTTAAAATGAGCAATCCACGCTTTACGATCAGCGTCTGATAATAACGCCGCATGAGCGAGCTTGATGCTGGAATCTTCGCTCAATTCGACTTCATCGTCATCAAGGTTCAACAAGCAACCATCATCGGATGGACGGAATTGGTTGATCACTTGGTCATCTTTCACTTCTAACCAAACCAGTCGTTCAATCAGACCACGCATCACTGGGTGATTTTGAATGTATTCCTGCCAATCCGCCGTGCTCCACAAACGTTCTGCACACATCGCTTCATACAAACGCGCAGTCTGTAATTCAATAACTTGCTTAAGCTCTTTTTTGCTGGATGTTAGGAGTTTTTTCGACTCTTTAATCAGCTCTTCGTTGTCGGTTTTACGTGCCGCCGGCAGCGCTTTGATCTCTTTACCTTCAGGGTTAAATAGCACCAGTTTTTGCTGAGCATCGAGCTTGGCAGTAAACGTGCGATCCCCATATTCCAGTACTAAAGTCCCCGTTTCATCCATACCCGCAGTTGGAATAGTTCTGTCTGCCAATTCATCCGCGCTCCAACCGTTACGTTGTGCGATATCAGCCACCAGTCCGCGGGCTTTTTCTTGGACTGATGCGGTGCGATAACGGCGCGATAATGATAATAAAAGCTGAATGATCAGCGGATCGTTACTGACGGCAATCGCGTCAATCATCGCTTCAATTTGGGCACGGCGCTGGTAATGGTCATGCATATAGTTACGCAGCATGGTTACGGCAACATGTCCCTCCACACCACAAATCAGCGCAAGCATCCCTTTTTCACTGATTGCCGAGCCCAAATAACGACCTAATACTTCGTTTTTGATCTCGTTGATGGTCTGCTCAAGGGTGAAGTTTTCATACTTGGCATAGTATTCAGGCCAGCGTTTTAGCCAATCTTGATAGTTTTTCAAGCGTGATGGCGCATCTCTTTGTGCTTCCGCCATCGCCGCTTCCAGTGATGGTCCTGCCACATCTTGGCTAATAAAGCTGTTGAGAATAAAGCTACCTAACTTACGCTGGCTGTCTAATGATAATAAGCTGATATAGCGCTGTAATAGCCCATTACCCGCCGGCATTTTTAATTTCACCGCCAGAATGATCCACCAGCGGATGATGTCCGCATCCACCTTTTTATTATCTTGCCAGGTCATGGCTGGAATGGCGTCCAAATCAAACCATGCCATGCTCGCGGGTGCTTTGGCTTTTAAGCCTTTTTGCGCTTCCGCCAACAAAACTTTCGGTGCCAAGTAACCGGAAATATCTTCGCCAAATTGCTCTAATGCCGTTAATAATGCGGCTCTTACCACTTCACGTTTCTCTTTTTTCAGCAACGCGTACAGCGGTTTTAGTGAATCTGGATGTTTTAAGCGAGCTAACCATTCGATAGCAGTAACGCGGATCTCTTGTTTACCAGAATCAAGGCCTTCTGCCGCATTAACGTGAATGCTTGGTAAGGTTTCCAGCAATTTTTGAGCACTTAAACGGTGAGTTTTGTTTTCACCCAGCGCCAACTCCATAATACGAGGAATGAATCGTGCCGGAATGGTCGGGTATTTACCTAAAATGGTTACCGCATTAGACGCATCATACTCTTGGTAATAACGATGCCCTTGGTGCTGCGGGATAAGCCCCAGCGCTTCACTTAAGAAATCGGGGTACTGCATAAAGAACGGCCAAATTTGTTCCGGCGCTCTAAATAGCCCTAATCCATCACTGTATGAACGCAGGCATAAGTCAGCAATTAAGCGACTCGCATTTTTAAAATGGCACTGCTCAAGCCCTTTTTCTAATTGACGTAAATCGAGTTGCGATAAGATGCGAACGGGAACTTCACGAGTGAGTTGATAGTGAGAAAAATGCTCAACATCAGAGCGGTTATGACTCAGCAAACGCAACGCGTGGAATAGCGTGAATTCCGGTAAATTATTAATGCGCTCTTTGTGCTTAATGACATTGTATTCATGATCGGTAATCACTCCGACACCCGAGTTTAGTTTAGCTAATAAGCCAGCACATTCGTCTTCACTGTGTTGACTGAACTCTTTGTAATGGCGTTGTGACCACGTGTATTTATGCTTTTCTTGTTTGTTTTCTTCCCGTTCGCGCTCAGCATTTTCTTTGGCTTTTTGCAGCATTTCACGGAAGTTAGATACCAAAATATCGACTGCGCTTTCTGGTAGTGGCGTATCTTCCATCGGGATAATCTCTGGAATTTCGACCTCTTCCACTTCACTCGCACAATCCATCACATCAAAGCGAGAAATCGCACTTTCAATGCTCTTGAGGACGGTTTTGTTGGTCTCCACTTTCAACGCTACTTCAAGAATATCTCGATCTTTACCAATACGGGCGAACAGATCCGCCGCTTGCGTACGTTGTTTTGGCGTTCCTTCAAGCAGCACTTTGGTTAAGTGGGTTTTAACCGCTTCTTCCGGCAGAATAGACATCACTGGCTCAGCTGCTGAACGCACGGTTTTCAGTGAACTGGTTGCCAATAGCACTAAAATATCGGCAAACACACTATACAGCGCTTCGTCTTTTCTCAGCGTGTCGATCAATTGGATCTGACCACAAGCGGATAAATTGCTCAGTAGGCTTTGGCGAATAAAGTCTTGCTCAGCAATTAAATATTCTTTTAAACCTGGGATAGCGAATAATAACGCCATATTTTCGTAGTGATAATCCGACAGATTTTGTCTATCAAAAATGCCGTATAGCACGGTGTTACCCGGTTGTTCGGCTTCATTCTCCACTAACTGACTGAGCAGCTCGTAATTCCAATGTTTACGATGTTCATATTTAGCATGGCGTGAATTTTCAAAGGTGGTTACAAATGCATCACACAGTAAATACAGCATCCAAGAAGGCAATTCTGGCGTCAGAATTTTGATATTCACCTCTTGGCAGGCGGACGCGAGTACTTTAGCAAAACGCGCGATCTGCGCGGGCGTAATATCATCACCTACTTTAGAATACAGTTTATGGCGAGCATTTTTACCTTGACGGATCACTTTGCTATACGAGCCGGCATCAAAACTGTGACTTCCCCACCACCAATCGACCGTTCCCGGTTTGTCTAACAAAATTGTGGCTTTTTCTTTGTCCAACTGCCCCAGCTTCATGAGAATTTCAGGGGATTTACCCTCAATGACATAATCAAAGAGCGATTTGGGTAAGCTTTCTTCAAATGCGGCAAAAGGAAGCAGGGATTCTTGTAAATATTGTAATCCTGCGGTTTCCCCTTTTTCGCCATAAATAGCCAGAAGGTCAAAGGTAATTTTAGCCATGTTAATTTCCTAAATGTAGTTATATAACAACTTCTTATCATTTTTAGTTATTCATCTCAATTTGATTATTCTTATTCCTGATTATTTAACTTTATTGCTTAATTATTCATCTGGAATTAAATACCAATAATTTAATTATTCCCCCGCTATTTTCCCAACACTTGCTTCAAATACCGCCTGTTTATGGAAGATTGATCAGTAATGTATGACGTTGTGAGCAAAATGCCATCTATAACAATCTTTCTCATTTTTAGCTTGATCTGCCCAGATATCATCGGCAAGTTGACGAAAATTTTTAGTTCATTTAAACAGCAAAAAAGCCATTGACTAAACATATAGTCCAATATTAGACTTATTGTATAAATTAAATTTCCGAATGAGGAAAATCAATGAGCCAAAATACCGCTTACACAGATATCGTATACACTAATGCTTCCCAGCTGGTTCCACCAAGAGGGCACTATTCACACACAGTCACAGCGAATGGTTTCGTGTTTGTATCGGGGCAATTACCCACAGATAGCCAAGGAAATGTTCATGCGGACGCACCCTTTACTCAGCAAGCAGAACAGGTATTAGCAAATTTAGAGGCTTGCTTATCTGCCAGTGGTGTCGGTCGGCAACAATTGGTTCAGGTTCGGGTTTATATCTCGGATATGGACAATTGGCCGGTTTTTAATCAAATTTATGCCAATTGGATTGGCGACTTTCGTCCTGCTCGCGCCGTTGCGGGTGTTAGTGAACTGCATTTTGGTGCAGGGATCGAAATTGAAGCAACCGCTGTCGCGGCGAACGCGTTGTTATAAAAATCAAGTTATTACCAATGAGCCATTTAATAATGGGGTATATCATGTCTGAATTAACATTACCGACCTATCAAGATGTCGAAGCCGCAGCACAGCGCATTGCAGGTATTGCTCACAAAACCCCAGTGATGACGTCCACGACAGTCAACAAAGAGTTTGGCGCTGAGTTATTCTTTAAATGTGAAAATTTCCAACGTATGGGGGCATTTAAATTTCGCGGCGCGTTAAATGCTCTTTCACAACTTACTCCAGCGCAAAAAAAAGCAGGAGTAATCGCATTTTCATCAGGAAACCATGCTCAAGGTATCGCGCTGGCGGCACAAATGTTGAATATTCCAGCCACCATTTTGATGCCGATTGATTCTCCAGAAGTCAAAGTTGCCGCCACCCAAGGCTACGGCGCTAAAGTGATTAGATTTGACCGCTATACCCAAGATAGAGAGCAACTTTGTCGCGATCTTGCCGAAAAAGAGGGATTGACCATCATCCCACCTTACGACCATGTGGATATTATTGCGGGTCAAGGTACTGCGGCTAAAGAGCTGTTTGAGGAAGTTGGCGAGCTGGATGCCCTCTTTGTTTGCTTAGGTGGTGGTGGGTTGCTCTCTGGATGTGCACTCGCAGCGCGCGCATTATCGCCGAATTGCAAAGTGTATGGCGTTGAACCTGAAGCCGGTAATGATGCGCAGCAATCTTTCCGTAGTGGAAAAATTGTGCACATTGATACGCCAAAAACTATTGCAGATGGTGCACAAACTCAACATGTGGGGAACTACACTTTTGAGCTAATCAAACAAAATGTGGATGACATTTTAACTGTGACCGATGCGCAATTAGTTGATCGCATGAAGTTCTATGCTGAGCGTATGAAAATAATTGTGGAGCCGACAGGTTGCCTTTCTTTCGCTGCCGCCTTGAAAATGAAAGAACAGCTGCGCGGCAAACGTATTGGGATTATTATTAGCGGCGGAAATGTGGACATTAAACGCTTCGCAGAATTAATGTTAGCTTAAGCAATTTATGCCCCTTCTCTATTAGAATTGAAAAAAATAGTTTAATATTTAAAGAGATATCCAAAATAGATGAAGGGGTAGAGTTATGGCAAAGCCACAAGAAAACAGTTTATTGGCACAAATTGAAGCCATAGCACAAGGGTTAAGTGAGACCTTCGCCCCTTTCTGTGAAGTAGTGGTTCATGATCTGAAAAACCCCGAACATTCGATTATTTCAATTCATAACAACCTCTCTGGGCGCAAAGAAGGTCAACCGACAACTGAATTGGGTCTCGCCCGTATTGAATCCGCCGATTTCCCCAATATCATCGCCAATTATGCCAATCAATTTCCAGATGGACGCCCAGCCAAGAGCACATCAATCGGTATCAAAGATGAAACTGGGCAATACGTTGCTGCATTGTGCCTCAATTTAGATATGACCCAGTTTCGCAGTATGCAAAGTATGCTGTCACAATTTACAGAGGTGGGATGCAGCCCCGTCAAAGAGCATCTAGAACCCAACGGCAGCGAAGCTATTCGTACTCGCATCGATCAATACGCCGCTTCTATCGCCGCCACTCCACGTACCTTGAAGGCGGATGACCGAGTTGCCTTAATCGAGATTTTACGCAAAGAAGGTCTTCTTGATATTAAAAAATCCATGGATACCATCGCGCAACACCTTGGGGTTTCTCGAGCTTCGGTCTATTTATATGCCAAAAAAGACAGTTAAAAATCCCAAATTGCTTTTCCTTGCCAGCATTCATCGATCAACGTTAGGAAGTAGCTCACTTTGAGCGGCAAATAACGTTTTGTCGGATATAAAGCGCAAATCGATGATTCTTGGCGAGAAAATTCACTCAATATCGGTAGTAGTCGCCCTTGCTGAATAGCAGTTCCCACGAAGAAAACCCCTAACTGGCAAATTCCTTCGCCTTCAATGCTGGCATCTAGAATTGCCTGAGTGTCATTCAACGTCAGGCGCCCTGATACGGGTAATAGTTGCTTTCCCTGAGGGGTATGAAATTGCCACGAAACCACACTGCCCCGATGTTTAAACGCCAACTTTTGGTGCTTTACTAACTCTGAAATGCTCTGCGGAGTACCATATCGTTGTAAATAGGCAGGAGATGCACAAGTGACCATTCGATGTGGCGCTAAGACTTTACGGATCAGCCGGTTATCATCATTTCCCCCAATACGAATGGCGAGGTCAAACCCTTCCCCGACAATATCGCTATAGTCATCCGAGAAATGAACATCTACCTCCACATTAGGTCATCGCCGTACATATTCTTTGACAATAGGCATGATGTACAAACGTCCAAATATGACCGGAGCCGTAATGCGCAATAACCCTTTCGGTTGTTGTTGTCCCTGACTCAGTTCATTTTCGATATTGGCGACTTCGTGTAAAATTTTGAGCGCCCCTTCATACACCGTTTGCCCTTCATCACTTAAGCGAAGACTTCGCGTTGTGCGATGCAATAAGCGAATTTGTATTCGGTTTTCTAATCGCGCGACACATTTCCCGACGGCTGAACGCGAAATACCCAGTCTTTCCGCAGAATGCGTGAAGCTTCCTGTTTCAACCACATCCACAAAGACTTTCAAGTCGAACAAGTTATCCATCAGTAATGATGCTGAATTAGACACGATTTATCCCCAATGAAGCCACAGCAGTGATATTTATTATCAATAATGTCCCAGATAAGATCAATTCACGCTTGAAACTATTTACTGACCGTAATTATTTGGAACTTTATATGATGAATACAATAACGATTGAAGCCAATGCAACTTTTCAACAGCGATGGGGAGCCATCCTGACGCTCATGTTGGCGACCTTCAGTGTGGTGACAACCGAGATGATCCCTGTAGGGCTATTAACGCCGATTGTGGAAGATTTTTCTGTTTCTTTAGCAACCACCGGTTTCTTAATGACACTTCCTGCTATCAGCGCCGCCATCAGCTCACCGCTGATTGTGTTATTTACGCGTTCTGTTGACCGCAAAACACTGTTATTGATTGGGGCGCTTTTACTAACCCTTTGTAACTTAGTGGCGGCTTTAACACCGTATTATTGGCTACTCTTGATCAGTCGTCTTTTTGTTGGCGTTTGTATTGGCATTATTTGGGCATTAGCAGGCGGGTTAGTGCCTCGCTTAGTGGTAGCCCCCTCTGTCGCGCTAGCAACGTCGTTAGTTTTTGGTGGCGTGGCAGCAGCGTCTGTATTGGGCGTACCTTTCGGCGTTTTAATGGGCGAATGGCTAGGCTGGCGTGTCGCATTTGCTTCAATGTCCTTTATTTCATTGCTACTTTTCCTCTCTTTACTCACGCAATTACCTTCTCTTCCCGCGATGACGTCTCCCACATTCAAAACGTTTATCACTGAAATTAAGCGTCCCATCATTATCAATGGGCTGCTAATAACGCTGCTTATTGTATCCGGGCATTTTATGGCATTTACCTATATTCGTGCGCTGCTATCCAATAATGATTTGATTTCAGTCGACCTTTTAGGGGGTTTATTACTGATTTACGGGTTGGCAGGTATCGTAGGTAACTTCCTATTTGGGCTCACCGCCAACAAACACCTAAATTTTACGGTCGTGATGATAGCCAGCGGTCTTATCTTAAGTTTAGGAGCATATATATTCTTTCCAATGAGTGTATGGATGGCATTATCCATCATGGTACTTTGGGGAATTGCTTATGGTGGCGTATCTGTCACTTTAATGACTTGGATGATGCGTTACAGCACCCATAATATTGAAGCCACAAGCTCCCTGTATATTGCCTTTTTTAATAGCGGAATCGCCTTAGGCTCTGCGCTTGGTGGTGCTTTCGTCTCACTGTATGGGTTAATTGGCAATTTACATGTCGCGGTATTGTCATTTGTAGCTGCGCTTGCGCTGTTAGGGATCAATGATTACCAGAAAAAAGCTCGCTAAATTCTCTAACAAAGTCGATTTATTATTAATAACTAAAGTAAATGGCGTTTAAATTAGTAACGATTGTTTTTTTTAGCGCTAGCCTTTCTTGCTGAGTTATTGCATAAATAGCTATCACCAAAAATAGGGAAATAAAATGACAAAAACAGCACCATTAACACTGTATTACGATACCTTTGGTCAGTCAGAACATCCTGCTGTCGTACTTATTGCAGGGTTAGGTGGACATAACATTAGTTGGACATCAGAATTTTGCCAACAAATTGCAGATGCAGGCTTTTATATTATCCGTCCCGATAACCGTGATGCGGGCTTATCGCCACATTTAGATAATTACCCGCCACTGAATATCGGAGAAATGGCTGAGCGATTACAAAACGGCGAGCATGTCGATGTTCCCTACACCTTATTTGAAATGGCCAATGATATTATCGCCTTGTTAGATGCCTTATCCATCGAAAAAGCCCATATTGTAGGGCGTTCAATGGGCGGAATGATAGCGCAAGTAGTAGCATCAAAAGTTGCGAACCGCACTCTTTCACTTTGTCCAATTATGTCATCAACTGGCAATCCGCAATTACCGCAAAGCGAGCCGGATGTCATGAAAATGCTCATGTCTCCTAGCGTAGATCCTAAACAGGATTTTGAAGGCTACATTGCTGGGCAACTCGCATTTTACCGCCGTATTAGCTCAACATGCGTACCGTTTGATGAAGAAAATTGCCGTGACTATATTACGCAAGCATTCCAGCGTAACTACTCTCCTGAAGGTACTAAACGTCAGCTAGCTGCCGTTGCAGTAACGGGTGATTTAAGACCTCTCCTCGGTGCCATCACTGCCCCAACGCTGGTAATTCACGGCTCTGTTGACCCATTATTCCCCGTCACTTCAGGTCAGGATATTTTTGATAATATTGAAACGGCAAAATTAGAAGTGATTGAAGGTATGGGGCACGATACGCCAGCCGCATTAAACCCTCAAATTGCTGAAATGATTATTGAGAATATGCGAGATAGTGAAGTTAATTAATAAAGTTAAGTTTGTAAATAAGCGCCTGAATAAAGGCGTTTATTTATAGCCAGCCTTGCTGTTTATGTTGTGCGCAAATTGGGCACAGGGTTTCTTCCGAAGTCCATGCCGAAAAAGGTAATTGGCATTTTTGGCATGTCCCTTCAAAATAATGGAAATGCTGTGGTTCGCTATTTTTTGCTACGTGAGGGTGAACTTGAATTGATTTTGGGAAACAGACCACTTGGCAGCTCATACAGCCGGTACAACGCTTATCGTCTAAACTAAATTGATGATCTTCTAGCTCTATCGCCTGCTCATCACACACTTTCGCGCATGCGCCACATAAAATGCAACTCGCCGTATCTAATGCAATATGGAACCAGCTATCTTCAGGATAAAACTGTTTTCTGGCATTTAATCCCGTTTTAACCTTGCCACTATCTAATGGCTGACTATCTAATTTTTGACGAAAAAGCATTCTACGCCGCCCACTATCCACTTCCGCAGGTTTGGTGATAGTCAAACTCCAAATAGGCTCTTGTAATGCTTCCAGTTTTAAATTTAATGCGGCTAAGGCTGGCAACCATTTGTCCACCAACGGTTCGGGAATTTGCATACCTCGAATGGCATATTGACGATGCCAAACAATCAGTTCTTCAGGGCTAGCAAGTGGCTCATCATGGCTGATAACCAAAAAGCCATTTTGGTAGGTTCGTTCATGAGGTTGAATATTTTCAATGGCATCGACTGGACAGGTAAACAGGCAGTTACCGCATTGATAACACAGTTCATTATCAATTTTCGCATCCATAAAACCAAAAGAAATCGCACCCACAGGACAGCTGCTCGCACAGTTGTCACAAACACTATTTTTCAAGCGCTTATGGACACACTTTTCATTAATAACAGGTTCTGGAGGAAGATCTAACTGAATGAACCGCCGCATAATCTATTCGTTTACCTTTGATGATTAAGCTTAATAACTTTCTATCATCTTAATGCAACGGCTTAAAATTAACATGACATAAATTAAAAATTAACGAGATATGACGGCATTACACGCAAAGACACTCACTTGCTCTAGGATTTTGTCCAATAAATCTTTATCAAGATTTTTTTGATTCAAGCGTTTTAATAGTGATTTTTTCGCAATCACAAATCCCAAAACTTGCCCAATTAAAGCATGTGCTGAAATAATCGCCGTTGCTTGATCTTTATCCGTAATAAATTGGACAAGTGAAGTTAAGCGAGAATGAAAAGGCTCGATAAACTCTTTAAAGATAATATCTGCATTTTCTGTAGGTTCTAACTGCTCTCTTAAGATTAATATTGAATAATACTCATGTTCCGGTGACAGCAACGCCAACCCTAGCCCTTTTATTAATAGTCGGAGTAATGATTCAACCTCTATTACCTCATGACTTGCCCGTGATTTTAATTGCTCAAACTGCACATCAAATATGCTCACATTGCTCATTTGGGCAAGATCTGCCGCAATTTTATGGATAACAGCTGCATAGACCCCCATCTTTCCTCCCATATGATAAGGGATGGCAGATTGGTTAACTCCAGCACTTTCAGCCAGTTGACGAGTTCTCACGCCATTAATACCATAAAGAGCAAACTGTTTGATGCCTTCATTGATTAATTTTTCTTTCGTCAGCTCCGAAGAGAGTGTGTTTTTGTTTATTTCTGTCATATGCAGCTGAAACCCTAATTACATTAAATGAGTAACATTATACGTCGGCACGCATTAAATGCGTCGAATTATTATTTAATTCTATCCCCTTATCTTTTCCCACAATAACGGTACCGCCTAAATTACACAAATGATAATCAAAGGCACAATTGGGTTCAAACGCAAATGTCATTCCTGCTTTTAAGATTAATTCACGCCCAGGATTAGGCAGTCGGCTTATATGTCCATATTTTTGAGCTAACGGTAATATTTCGATTCCGGGAGCCGTACCAAAACCAATTGGACCATAAGGATTAATGCTATGAATAAGCGGATGAACATGCCAACCTTTTGCCTTTAATAATGGTTGTTCCATTTTGTCCACCAACTCCCCAAAGGTAATGCCTTCTTTGAGATTCTCTACACCTATCTCATAACATTCTCGCGAAACTTGCGCAGCTCGCTCAATATTCGGATGTATTTTCCCCACCGCTACCGCAGCTTGATGCTGAGTTTCATACATCCCATACAGTGCAAAAATTTCAGTTAATACAATATCTCCATATTGTATTTTCCTCGGTTTTTGCGAACGGTACTGCCATGCTGGTTGTCCCCAACCAATATATTCAGGACCTGACCCCATCAAAATTTCTGTGGTAAACCCACCCATCGATAAACACGTTGAAGTCACTGCCGCAGCAATATCCGCTTCGGTATTTCCGGGAATAGCTGTTTTGCGCATCGCCTCACTCATGGCTTCACCAATCATGGCTGCATGTTTGATGTGCGCGATTTCCTCATCACTTTTGACCGAGGCTAATTGGAAAAAGGCTTTATAAACAGGCACAAAATTTACATTCGGTAATTGCTCTTTAATACCTGACAGCGTATTAAACGGCATCGCACCATCAAAATAGAACGGCGGATATGGTTCAAGCCCAATGACGCCTATCTGAGCATTCGGTGATACCCCTAACTGAATCAAAATATTGCCGATATTGCGCCCTGTTTTTCCCACCATAATCTGCTCAGGTGAAATCCATTGCATATCATTGCGTATAGACGCCTGCATATGGTCAGCCACCATCATCGGCGCAAATGTTACCACTATTGGTGCTTTATCTTGATGGAACAGCACCACAGATCCTAGTCTGTCATTGGTAAAATAATGATCGATACAAAATGGTGCAGGTGCGGCGGACTCCCTATCGCCATACACCATCAAAACTTCCAAATCATGCTCCTTCATAATTTTACGAGCCAAACCCCATCGTCTATCACGCTCTTTAAGGGTAAATGAAGCTGGTATCATTGAATTCATCATAATTTCCTCGTTTATATTATATTTAATTCATTTGAATGAATTAAATATTGATCGCAATGATACTGAAGTCAAATCAATCATAAGCATTAAGTGCTATCACTTGGAAATTACTTGCCCCAAAAACGGATAATGAATTGAAAATTCAGCGATAAATAAACAACGCTCCAACCAAACATTTTGATCATCCTTTGAATAGTTTCGAGTGTATACTAGAGTAATCTCAACATTTTTAACCCTAACCGATGCCAAATGACATCCCCTACCATTCCCAACCAAAGGTTTGTATATGAATAATTTTGAGTTTTACAACCCAACGCGCATTGTTTTTGGTGAAGGTAAAATAAGTGAATTGAACCGATTGGTTCCCGCGAATGCAAAAGTCCTCGTGCTATTTGGCGGTGAAAGTGCTCGCAAGAATGGCACCCTCGATGAAGTTGCGAGTGCATTGAAAAATCGCCAGATTGGCTATTTTGGTGGGATTGAAGCCAACCCTCGCTATGAAACCTTAATCAAAGCTGTCGCGCAAATTGAACACGAAGGTTATGATTTTTTACTGGCTGTTGGCGGTGGCTCCGTCATTGATGGTACTAAATTTATCGCGGCGGCAGTCAATTACGCAGGAGATAAATGGGAAGTGGTGACCAGCGGCGGTGCCGCTATTGAACACGCATTACCTTTTGGTACGGTGTTAACCCTCCCTGCTACTGGCTCTGAAATGAACAAAGGCTCTGTGATCACGCGTGAAGAATTACACGCCAAATTAGCCTTTATGAGTGACAAAGTTTTCCCTCAATTTTCTATTTTAGACCCGGTTAAAACCTACTCATTACCACCTCGTCAAATCAGCAATGGGGTTGTGGATGCGTTCGTACACGTTATCGAGCAGTACCTCACCTACCCTGTAAATGCCAATGTTCAAGACGCATTTGCTGAAGGTCTACTGAGAACCTTGATCGATATTGGCCCGAAAGCCTTAGCAAATCCAACCAATTACGATGTGCGCGCCAATTTAATGTGGACAGCAACATTAGCGTTAAATGGTTTAATTGGTGTTGGCGTACCGCAAGACTGGGCAACCCACATGTTAGGTCATGAAATCACCGTTCTCTACGGTTTAGATCATGCCCAAACCTTAGCCATTATCCTGCCTTCCTTAATGGAAGAAAAACTGCCTCAGAAACAAGCGAAAATGGCGCAGTATGCAGAACGCGTCTGGGATATCCGTGAAGGCAGCGAAAAAGAAAAAGCACTCAAAGCCATTGAATTAACAAGAGACTTTTTCGAATCAATGCAAGTGAAAACACGCTTTAAAGATTATCAGCTCAACCAAGATATCGTAGAGCCTTTAGTTGAGAGCCTCGTGGCGCATAGCATGGTGACACTCGGGGAACACCGTGATATTACCCCTGAAGTGAGCCGTCGAATTTATCTCGCTTCATTATAATGACCGTGTATTATCAAAAGAGCGCATTCCCTTGCGCTCTTTTTTAATGACTCGAACAGGGTTTTAAGTTCACTTCCGCGACCAACCATTTCAACAATAACGCCGCGCACCAAAAACGATGACTTTTGATATTGAGAAAGGCAACAGACTCTTAGTTTATATGCCGATTAAATAGGATGATGAATCAATAATTAATTGATTTTTTATGCAGTTAAGCTGATAGCAGATAACTCTACTATCTGCGTCGCCGCTATCTTTAGCCAGATAATTGGTTGGCAATGGCACAATAGCATGATCAAAATATTGTTTTGATTTCCCGCCCTAATAACCCGTTTCTTGGTGCCGCAATTTTATGTATTTTATATAATAAAATTATATAAAACATTTTTGTAACAATCGTTTTTATAACAACCATTTTTATAACAACAATGTACTCCTAGGTCGTGAGCCATGTTTTCTAAATCCAATATCTCGAATACTGCCCTGCTCGCGTCTTCGCTGCTATTAACCATCGGGCGCGGCGCCACATTACCATTTATGGCGATTTATCTGACACGCCAATACCATATGGCGATCGATATCGTCGGTGTTGCTATGACTATTGCCTTAACGGTCGGCGTGCTATTCAGTATGGGATTTGGCATGCTGGCGGATAAAGTCGATAAAAAACGCTGCATGCTTATTGCGGTGATAGCGTTTATTTGTGGATTTATTGCAATTCCGCTGATGAACAATGCACTATTGGTGATTATATTTTTCTCACTAATTAACTGCTCTTATTCTGTTTTTTCGACTGTATTAAAAGGCTATTTTGCAGATACTTTGTCATTATCCTTAAAAACTAAAGTATTTTCCCTCAACTACACCTTTATCAATATCGGTTGGACGGTCGGGCCCCCAATGGGCACATGGTTATTAATGTACAGCATTAATTTACCATTTTGGCTAGCGGCAGTCTCCGCAGCCGCCCCTATCTTTTTTATTCAGCGATTTGTTCAAAGCACCAAACCTGCTAGCCATGTTGATGGTCAACCGCGAGTGTGGAACCCTAAAGCAATGCTCCACGACCGTGCATTGGCTTGGTTTATTCTCTCCACTTTTCTCGGCTCACTCGTTTTCGGCTCTTTTACCACGTGGATCTCCCAATATGTAATCACCGTTGCTAACAGTGATTTTGCACAAGCAGTAATTGGTGTGATTTTACCTGTCAACGCCGTCGTCGTTGTCACTTTGCAATACACGGTAGGTAAACGTATTACGCCGGATAACTTAAGACGCTTAATGACCATTGGTAGCGTATTCTTTCTAGGGGGATTAGCGGTATTTATGGGATCTGGGGATAATCTCTATTTATGGGCGTTAGGTTCATTTATCTTCACATTGGGCGAACTTATTTACGCACCAGGGGAATATATGCTAATTGATAGCATTGCCCCTGAAGGCATGAAATCCAGCTATTTTTCTGCTCAAGCGCTGGGGCTACTTGGCGGGGCATTTAACCCTATGATGACGGGGTTCGTTCTGACTGAACTTCCTCCGTATTTTATCTTTATTATCTTAATGGTAGTGACAGTGCTGGCATGGTTAAGTATGCTTAATGGCATGCGAATTAAAAATAAACAAACCCTCGCATTGGCAATATAAACTGCGGTAAACGTAGTTTGCTGTATAAATAATGTTCCTTATGTTTAATTACCCGCTAATAGCTATTATTAGCGGGTTTCTTTTTTCTGTTTCAATGCCCTATTTCAACAGACTCATTTTTAAGGTTTCTCCGAGAATTTTTATCGCGTTACGCCGTCTTGGGATCAACTCTAAAGCATAATTAATACGCAGGTGGTTTGGGTAGCAATCGCCTGTAGCAAAGTGGGTTCCCGTCAATACCGTCACTTTATTGCGATGTAAAATCTCCATCAATTTCGCAGTATCTGCTGCCGGATGCTCGACCCATAATGAAAATCCACCTTGAGGCCTTGAAATTCGAGTATTAGCAGGAAAATGCGTTTCAACTAATTCCCGATATTGACATTGTAATTCACGATATTGCTGACGCATTCGGCGTAAATGCAAAAAATAGTGCCCTTCTTTTAAGAAATTACTCATCACTTGCTGCATAAAAACTTCGCCAGAACAATGCGATAAGTATTTTAAATGCATAACTTTCTCTTTGTATTTACCGGGGATTATCCACCCCGTCCGTGTTCCCGGTGCAACGGTTTTAGAAAATGAACTGCACAGAATCACATGACCTTCGGTATCCAGAGATTGGATCGTTGACGGACGCGGATAAGCATATGCAAGAGGCGCTAAACAATCATTCTCGATAATCGTACCTTGATATCGATTAGTCATCTCAAGCAACCTTTGTTTATTTTTTTCCGGCATAATACTGCCCATCGGGTTATTGCATGTCGGCGTGACCACCACCGCTTTGACCTGCCAACATTGGAAAGCTTCTTCTAACCTCTCCAAGTTAATCCCTGTTTGGGGATCAACGGGAATTTCGATGATTTTACGGCCCAGCCCATAAAGCGTTTGCAATAATCCGGGAAACGTCGGTGATTCAACAGCAACCACATCATTGGCTTGGGTACATGCTTGAATTGCAATAGAAATCGACTGATGGGCACTGGTAGTTGTCACAAGATCATCAGGGGTAAATGACTGACGATAATCAGATACATGATAGATTTGCTCTCTGAGCGCGGCTAACCCTTGCAAGCTATCATACTCAAGTGTTAACGGATTACGACGCCGCGCCACCATATTCATTTCTTGCCATAATGGCTCTAAGGTTTTATCTGCAATATTAGGTACCGCACACGATAATGATGTGACTCCTGCACGCTCTTCAACACGCAGGAAGTCCATCGTCGGGTTCCATTTATCAATATGAACAGGCTTTTGAATATAGTTAGCCACTTTAGGCAATGGTGCTGTGGCCTTTTCAGGGATCACAAAATAACCCGATTTCGGTACTGCATAAATGAGCTGACACCGTTCCAGTTCACGATAAGCCAGTTGAGCCGTGGTAATGCTCACATCATGGCAGCGACTAATATCACGTACCGACGGCATTTTCTCCCCACCAAGAAACTCTCCTCGATGGATTTTGCTCTGCAGCATTTGGGCTATTTGTTTATAGAGCATCGCACTCATTTCCTTAAAATCGAATCCCGTATCTGTAATGTAATACAGATTTCGCTGAGATGATCTGTATTTTACAAAAAAGCCAATCTGTCACTTTTTTAAGTCAATTTCTCATGCGAAGCTAAATAAACAAAATACAGCAATAGGATTTTATTTATGGAATATGAAAAAAATATAAAGGGCAAACCATACCCAAAATTTATATTAACACAACCAATTACATTCATCTTTCGATGGGTAATCTCATTATTTACAAGGAAAAAATATGAGAAATATAAAAATCAAAAAATCTAAGAGTTTATTTAAAAAAATTAAATCGACCTTAATTAAATTAATTTTCGAAGGATATAAAACAGAAACCGCGCACTATAATAAATAGAAAACGATAATTGTAAATTCAAAACTATCTAATTAGAGAATATATATGATATTTATATTGAAAATTGCTGCGGCAATAGAGATATTGGCGCAGCCTTATTCTATTTCAAAATAGATCTTATTATTTTTTTGCAGATTCTTTTAGTAATAATGCCCGCTTTCGGTCGATCCCCCAGCGATATCCCGATAATCCACCATCCGTTCTCACTACTCGATGGCATGGAATCACTACAGCTAGCATGTTTGCACCACATGCATTCGCCACTGCTCTAAACGATTTAGGTGTTCCCATCTTTTCTGCGATTTCACGATAACTCACCGTTTTCCCAACAGGAATATTCCTTAACACTTGCCACACTCGTTGCTGAAATGCAGTTCCTCGAATATCCAAAGGAAGATCAAAACCTATTTCTGGGGCTTCAATAAACCCAATAACTTTAGAAACCACTTGGTCGAATGCTTTATTTCCACCAATCAACTGAGCATGGGGAAATTTATCCTGTAAGTTATTTAGCAATTGTTCAGGGTCATCTCCGAATAAAATTGCACAAATGCCTATCGGACTTTGTGCAACCAGTACATTTCCTAGCGAGCAAACGGCCAGAGCAAAATAGATTTTGCTTCCTTCACCACCTAATTTCCACGCTGTCGGCGTCATGCCCAATCGCGAATTTGCTGTTTCATAAAAACGACTGTTCGAATGAAAACCCGCATTATAAATAGCGTCAGTGATCCGTTCATTTTCCTGTAATTGTGCTTGTACTTTCTGATGAAGATAAGCATCGCGATAGGCTTTAGGCGTTAATCCAGTTTGTAATTTAAATAATCGATGAAAATGAAACGGGCTTATTCCGACATAATCAGCTAACTCAGCCAATGTATATTTCTGGGTGTTTTGCTCAATATACCGACAAGCAAGCTCAATTTTTTCTTGATAAAACTGAGCTTGCTGTGACATTTCGTGACGACGACGTTTTCCCGACTGAAAACCCTGCGCTATCGCTTGCTGCTCATTATCAAAAAACAGCACATTATCTCTCTTCGGTAATCGCCCCGCAGCGGATGGATGGTTATAAAGTTTCGATGTTTTCACACCATACACAAAATAACCATCTGCAGCTTTATCGCGTAGTTTCAGTGCATTCCAGCGCTGCTCATCTGTGGCCCATTGATTTTTCGTCGACATATATTTAGCCCTTTACTGATTTCACCGTGATCAGTATCTCTGGTTATTATATGTCGAACACTCCAAACCTTGCTTTTTAATTCGCGCTACACATTACGTCCTGCGTTTGTGTTTCGCTATTTTTCCGGCGTACAATCAGCAAAATCACTATAAACCCGACTATCGCCAATAATGCGCCCATAAAACTCATCGTCGTGTAGCTGTAGCCATGGGATAAAATCGCCGCACCGACAGCCGCTCCAATGGCATTTCCCAAATTAAATGCACCAATATTCACGGAGGATGCTAGCGCTTGCGCGCCAACAGCCGCATTCATCACTAAAATTTGAATGGGTGGGACGAGTGCAAAGCTAACAATACTCCAGAATAATAAACCAACGGTAGCTCCAGCGATATTTGTCGCAATTATTGGAAACATCACCATGCTTATTGCAGATAATACAAACAAGGTTAATAAAGTTGGATATAAGTTTTTATCCGCAAAATAACCACCAAGATAATTACCGATACTAAAACCAAGGCCAATGACCATTAACATCATTGTAATTGTCTGATCTGAAGCCTGAATAAAATTCATTAACATTGGTGTTATAAACGTATACAAGGTAAACATTGCACTTGCTCCGAGTACCGTCGATAACATACCTAACATCACTAATGGGCGCTTTAAAATACGCAATTCATTTTTAACGTTAACCTGGCTACCTTGTAAACGTGCAGGAATCGCAAAAATTAAACTGGCGATCGTGAGCAATCCAATACCCGAAATTAAATAGAATGCCTCACGCCAGCCGATTAATTGCGTTATTTTAGTGACTAATGGAACGCCACCAATACCCGCAATGGTCAGCCCCATAAACATTGCCGCAATCGCACTCGCTTGTTTACCAGCAGGAACCACACTGGCCGCAACAATGGCACCTAAACCAAAAAATGCCCCGTGATTTAGGCTAGTAATTAACCTTGAAAGTGACAGCGTCACCAAGTTAGGCGCTAAACCCGATAATAAATTCCCCACCGTGAAAATAGCCATTAAAAAAACCAACGCAACTTTTGGGCGCTTACTCACTAATAATAGCGTCATGATTGGCGCTCCAATCATCACTCCCAGCGCATAAATCACCACAATCGCACCGACAGAAGGAATGCTTTCATTCAGGTTTTCAGCGATATAGGGAAGCATTCCCATCGGAGAAAACTCGGTAATACCAATGGCGAATGCTCCAACAGATAACGCGAGCAATGCTGTGTTTATTCTCATTTTTATGCCTTATAAACCAATATCAATTGACCGGCGGCAATTCTTCCATATTGAAAGCGGTTGAAAAACCCATTATGGTGAGAATAACTTTTGCGGGAAATGCAATAATGAAAATCACATTAGAAGAGCTCCAAACATTTATCAGCGTAGTCGATTACGGCTCTATTACAGCAGCAGCCGACCAGCAATGCATGACGATATCCACCGTGAGTCGTGCATTATTGCGTTTAGAAGAGAAAGTCAAAACCACGCTACTTTACCGAACCACTCGCGCCATCAAACTTAGTGATGAAGGTGCTGCATTTTTGCAAAAAGCGCGAGAAATAGTCCGACTAGCTCAAGAAGCCGAAGATTTGCTATCCGCTCGCCAATCGATTCCATCAGGTAAGCTACGCATTGATGCTTCTACCCCGTTTTTAACCCATGTAATTGCTCCGTTGATCCCTCTATTTTATGAACGATATCCCCAAGTTGAGTTAGAAATAAATAACTATGAAGGTGTGACAAACCTATTAGAGAAAAAAACGGATGTCGCGTTTAGAATTGGCACGTTAAAGGATTCTTCACTCAGTGCAACACTATTGGGTTATACCCAGAAAAGGCTAGTTGCTAGCCCCGCTTACTTAGAAAAATATGGAATACCGGAAACGATAGAGGATCTCCATAAGCATTGTTTGCTCGGTTTCACAACGCCAGAGTCATTAAATTATTGGCCACTCGAAAACGCCGATGGCAGCTTACTCAAAATTACCCCCCATATCGCCTGCGCCAGTGGCGAAGTGCTACATCATTTAGCGCTGCAAGGAACTGGCATTCTCTCTTCTTCCGACTTTGTAAGCTTAGATGCCTTTGCCAATGGCGGACTCGTGAAGGTGCTAGAACAAAAAACGATAACAATGAAACAGCCGATTAATGCTGTCTATTATCGCAACCAAGCTGTTTCTCCAAGGCTACGCTGCTTTATTGATTTTATTAAAAAACATTCGACAAAAATCGACCCGAGTTAATTCTTATTCACTCTTTTTCTAAACTCACTTAATGTTGCACCAGTATGCCGCTTAAAATAGCGGCATAAATACGAGGTGTCTTCAAAATTTAATTCATCCGCAATACCCTGAATGGTGAACGTTCCTCTCTCTAACAGAGCTTTAATCTCTAAAACCACTTGTCTATCAATCAGTGCCTTGGGCGGATCGTTGAAGAAGTCCTTCACAATTTGCGATAAATAAAACGGTGTAATCGAAAGTTGATTCGCATAGAACTTAACCTCTCTTTGCTGTTTACAATGCTGGGTTATTAATGTCCAAAATTGCCAACATAATTGTGATTTACGGCTACGTTCATCTGAAAAATGGGATTGTGCATGATTGACCTGATTAGCAATTTCTAAAAATAGATTTTGTAAATGTTGCCGTAATTGTAATTTCCCATACTCTGCGCGTTCTTGGTGGTAATATAAAAATAGCTGATACCAATGTGAAAATAGTGTGGATTGTGCCGATGACATTGATAAACGTGGTTGAAAATTAAAATAGGCAAACAATGAATTAGGTAAAACAAATGCAATATCTGTGGCAAACGTCTTATCAATATGGATGTAATCTACAATAAAATTCCGAGAACGCTTCTGTAACGTAACAAAAGTGTCATTATACAAAACAAAGAGCTCATTTTTGCGTAAGGCATAGCGCTTAAAATTAATATTGAAAATCCCAGCTCCTTGCCTACAAATACATAGCGTCACATAGTCTGGAGACAATACTGTATTTTGCAATTCTTCCAGTGTCGTCGAGCCGATGCTGACTACCCCTTCCCATACAGATTGATGCTGCTGCAACTCTTTCATGTTCAACACACTCACATTTCATTCATGCCATTAGCTTTATTAACCTATTCTACCTAGTTTCTTTAAAATGTCAGTTTTCATAAGTACCCAAAATACCGAGGTTAAACTATTAAAAAAAACAAATAAATACCTAAAATAGGTGGCATAATATCAATGCAATAAAGAGAAAATAACATGATTTTATATACACAAAGGCTGATTTTACGCCCTTGGCATATTACTGATGCGGCAGACCTTTATCATTATGCAAAAGATGAACGTATCGGCCCTATTGCAGGCTGGCCACCTCACCAGAGCGTCGAAGAAAGTGCGAAAATTATTCAATCCATTTTTATGCGCGATGGTGTGTTTGCCGTTGCGCTAAAAGAAGATAACAAAGCCATTGGCTTGATTGGTTTATCTATCGGAAAAGAGAGTAATTTTCCAATTGGGGATAACGATGCGGAAGTGAGTTATTGGATAGGCGTACCATTTTGGGGAAAAGGGCTCATTCCTGAAGCTATCCGAGAAATCATGCGACATGGATTTAAAAATCTCAAACTGGATAATCTATGGTGCGGTTATTTCCAAGGTAATCAACAATCTAAAATTGCTCAAGAAAAATGTGGTTTCCAATATTACACAACATTAGCCCCACAATTTATTGAGCTTATTGGCGAGACAAAGACTGAAGAAATTAGTCGCATCACTTATCAGCAGTGGCAATCACAAGCTTAATAACCCTTACTACGCTATCTCAAAAAGATAGCGTACCCTTCAATACCATAATCTTGCAGTTTATCTGACTTTCAGCATGGATTTTGTAACAATCTACGGCAATATAATGAAAATATCCGACAGCCTACTTCCATCAATGCTATGATTTCCTGATATTTATAAACTACACGTCATACAATAAAAATATCCAAGGTAAACACATGCACGACTATGGTATTTGGACAATTATCACGCCAATTGTCACTATCCTTTTAGCTATTCTCACTCGACAGGTGATGCTTTCATTAATGCTCGGTATTTTAGTCGGTTTTACCGTCATTAATGACCACAATGTATTACTCGGCATTCGCGGAACTGTGGATGGCATCATCGATACATTTTCTTCCGCCGGCAACACTCGTACCATCGTCTTTATGGTCATGATTGGTGGGATTATGCGCCTAGTCGTCGTCACAGGCGGTGTTCGTGCATTAGTTCAGCTACTGACAAATAAAACAAAATTAATTAAGAATAGAACGGCAACACAATTACTCGCCATAGTCATTACTGCCTTAATTTTTATTGAGAGTTCCATCAACCAGTTAGTCGCGGGGGCATCCACTAAGAATTTAGCCAGACAATATGGCGTTGCCCCAGAAAAAATGTCATATCTTATTCAAACCGCCTGCGTTTCTGTTTGTTCATCAGCTATTATAAATGGTTGGGGGGCAGTGATTATGGGACTCATTGGTGTACAAATTTCCCAAGGTCTTATTTCCGGTGAACCCTTCGATATTTTAATTAAATCTATCGGCTACAACTTAATGGCATGGCTATCATTGGTCACCATTTTATTCTATGTGTTCACCAATGTTTCATGGGGACCAATGAAAAAAGCCGAAATGAAGTATCAAGAAAATTTCATGACAGGAAAATTAGCCGAATCTTCACTTACAAATGAAGAGGAAGAGATTATTGAACATCCGAATGCCCATTCAGCCTTGAACTTTTTCATCCCTATTCTTTCTACTGTATTAATGGTTCCAGTGGCCTTATATATCACAGGTGATGGGGATTTCAGTAAAGGGAGCGGCTCAACGTCCGTTTATTGGGGCGTTATGTTCGGTACCGCAGTTTCTTTTTGTTGGTTTATCGGAAGAAGGCTATTAAATATTGATAGCTTCTTTAAAGAGCTATTTATTGGCTATGCCAGCATGTTAAAAATCAGCTCCATCATGATTTTAGCTTTCTTGATGGGAAATGTATCTTCTGAACTGAATACGGGCGCTTATATTGCTGAAGTCACTCAAGGCATTATGGCACCTGGATTCTCTATCGGCTTTATCTTTATCATTAGCGCTATTATGTCGCTGGCTACGGGTACCTCATGGGGAACCTTTGCCATTATGATCCCGATTGGTGTTCAATTAGGGTTATCCGTCGGTATGCCAATTGAATATATGATTGGCGCAGCCATATCAGGGTCTATTTTCGGCGACATGACCTCACCTATTTCTGCGGATGCCATTGTTGCCTCTATGGCTACTGATTGTGATCATATTGAACATATTCGCACTCAAATGCCTTATGCATTAGTAACAGCAAGCTTCGTACTTGCCATTTATCTCTATTTAGGATTTACCAATTAATACAGGGGAATTTAGATGTCTCTTCAACAAAAATTAACTCAGTTCGCAAAAGTTGACTTGCTTAAAGCATCGACCCCATTGAATCGACTCGATAATTTATCGCGTTTATATGGTCGAGAAATCTACATTAAACGCGATGATATGACGCCGTTAGCAATGGGCGGAAATAAGCTGCGTAAACTTGAGTTTTTAATGGCGGATGCCTTAGCCCAAAATGCAAAGATTATTGTGACAGCAGGTGCGATTCAATCAAACCATGTTCGTCAAACTGCTGCGGTAGCGGCAATGTACGGACTGAAATGTGTCGCTTTATTAGAAAATCCTATTCAAAGTGAAGACAGCAATTTCCTGCATAATGGCAATAAGCTCCTGACCGATTTATTTGGTACTCAATGCGTCATGTGTGACGAATTAACCGATCCACAAGCACAAATGGCAGAGTTAATTAAATCATTAGACTTGCAAGATGCTTATATCGTCCCTGTTGGTGGTTCCAACGGTCTGGGCGCATTAGGTTATGTTCAATGTGCGATTGAAATTGCTCAACAAAAACCGACCAATATTGAATTTGATAAAGTGATTGTGGCTTCTGGCAGTGCCGGAACTCACGCTGGCTTAGCGATTGGCTTACAAGAATTACTCCCTACTTCACAACTCATTGGTGTCACCGTTTCTCGTAAACAGCAAGATCAGGCACCAAAAGTTGAAAAACTGCAAACTGAATTAGCAGAATTACTGCAAATTAAAAAAACACCAGACATTACACTTTGGGATGATTTCTTCGCACCAATGTATGGCATGCCAAACCGCGGTGGTTTAGATGCAATAGCGCTATTAGCTCAAAAAGAAGGGATCCTTCTTGACCCAGTTTATACAGGAAAAGCCATGGCGGGTTTGATTGATTATTTAGACAATTCCTCTGAAAAAACACCTGTATTATTTGTCCATACTGGCGGTGCTCAAGCCCTTTTCGCCTATTCAGAAATTAACAAAACCATTAAATAATAAATATCGCTCTATGGAGTCAGTTATTTCCATAGAGCGCCTATTTTATACTCGCGATTTATTCGTTACCCATAACCCGAAGATAATCACTATCCCCCCCAATAATGCAGAGAATGTAATTTCCTCATTTAAAAACAGCGTTCCTATTATTACCGCCGTCAACGGATTAAGTGCAATGAATGACCCGGCTCCCGCGGCACCTAACTGATCAACACCTTGGTAATACCAAATATAAGCCAGTGCTGAGCCTAATATTCCAAGGTATAACAGGCTCATAACATCGGTATTTGTTAAGTGTATAATCGCGCTAAGTGTTAATTGCCCCATGATACTTGACGCGATAACCAATAGTTCAGTTCCTAATAGCACGGCATATGCAACCGTATGTATAGCGCCAATTTCGCGGATAACATTTTTACCTGCAACGGTATAAATCCCCCAACTCACTACACAACCTAATATGGCAAGATCACCTTGGTTTGTTAAAAACCCACTCACATCTGACGTTTTTGCTGATAACAATATTGTTGCCCCTAATACACAACAACCAATACCCACACCTTTAATTTTCGTGATTTTTTCTCGCCATAATAAATAGGAAATTAAAGCAATCATCGCAGGATTAATTGCCACCAACAGTGCCGCTCGAGACGCAGGAATAAGCTGTAGCCCATAGAAAAAAAAGACTTGGTAGATAAATACACCGCTACATCCCAACAAGAGAATTTGAAAAAACTGACGCGAATTCACTTTTACCCAACCAATACGAGTGCAGCTCAGCAAAATAAGCAATGCAACACTCGCAAAAATAAAGCGAAGCGTCGCTGAAAATAATGGTGATATATCGGTTTGTAACATCCTACCAGCAATGAATGTTCCTCCCCATAATATCGAGACACATATCATTTTTAGAACAACAATATTGACTGACTTTTGTTGAACCTGCCTTTTGGTTATTTTTAATTCCATCGCGATGTTTCCCCATCCATATCAGATATTGTGTACTTTATTGACTCAGTCATTCGATACGGATAAGGTATTTGTTATCCAAGATCATAATCAAATGAGTATTTACTCATGACACTAAGCCAACTGGAAATATTTACCCGTGTTGCTGAGCTAAAAAGTTTTACCTTGGCGGCAATGTCTTTGAATATTTCCCAATCTGCGGTTTCACATGCCATTAAATCCCTTGAAAAAGATTTCAATGTCAGTTTATTTACGCGAGAACAAAACCAAGTCACTCTGACCGAAATTGGTAACACACTGCTAAATCGCGCCCAACATATACTGAGCCTTCAAGAAGCAATGCGCCAAGAAGCGCTAGCATCCAATGGATTAAAGAAAGGTGTTTTACGGATAGGATCTTTCGGCCCCGGTTCTTCAACGGGTATTTTGCCTCCATTACTAAAGGTCTTTCGTCAGCAATACCCAAGCATTGAAATTATTGTTGATGAGGGAGACGATGAGAGCGTGGCTCAATGGTTGCAAGAAAAGCGCATAGATATTGGTGTTGTGGTCTTGCCAGACGAACGCTTTGATACTTTTCCTATAAAACATGACCAATATGTGGCAATTTTACCGCTAAACCACCCTTTGACTCAGTATGAAGGAGTTACACTAAAACAATTGTGTGAGTACCCCTTCAACTTAACTCAAGCTGGTTCCGGTAAAATTGTGATGGAACTATTTTCTGCACAAAAGCTGACACCTAAAATTCAATTTAGAACCCGCCAGCTTATTAGTACATTTTCATTAGTTGCACGAAATGAAGCCGTATCGATTGTGGCTCAACTCGCAATCCCCGAAAATATTAACAACATCGTCGTAAAACCATTAATTCCCCGCGTGACTCGGGATATTGCCTTTGCTGTTAATAATTACAGTGATGCGTCTCCAGCCACAAAAGCATTTATTAAGCTAGTAAAAAGCCGTTATCGTGATTAAGCGTTTGCCGTTGTTAATCGGTAATGAATAACATACAGACAATTTTCTGTTGGGTAAATTTCACGAATTAAAGCTTTCAACGTTTCCAATGTCATCGCTTCTTGGGTCGCGTGATACTCTGAAATATCATCGTAGCTTAGCGGCTCAACAGAAAGTATTTCAATATCGGTATAGTACTCGCCAGTTTCTAAAGCGTGGACTTTGACAACGGAGCCTGGTACATAATGACTTTCATTTTCATCACGAATGGTGATCACTTTTTCACCGGAAACAACCAGTGGTAATAAACGCTCAAAGAACGTGATAGTTTCGGGGATATTATTCACAGATATTCCTTAATCTTCTCTTAATTAAACAAATGCTATCCCATGTACCATAGTGACAGCAATCTCAATTTGCTCAATAGACTAGGAACGTTCAGTTAATTTATTAGGACACAATGAAATGACTCACAACGAAGCGTGTTTTTACTCATTAGAAAATATTTTTTGGTCTGCTATTTGCCTAAAGACGCATCATGTAGAGCCAAATACGTTTGCCTATTTTACTGAGCTAAAAACTCCCGCTTTTAATTATATTTACTTGCATTCAGGAGCAACTATTGCTGGCTTTGAAGCGGCAAATACATTATTTCAACAACAGTCAAAACCCTATATTTTAGTTGTTCACACCGATGAATTACCCAAGTTCTCAAATTGTATACAACAGCATGATCTTATTGATGATGGTGAATCAACAGCGATGGTCTTTGAATTTACGGGAAATGAACTCAAAACGGAAAATCAGTTACCAGACGACTATCATATAAAGCTTAGCAATCATAATCTCTCTGACTGGTCGAAACCGCTTATTACTGCGTTTCCTGTAGTCAATGAACTTGATTGTGATAATGATGAATCCATCATTGATGAATATATTCGCTATCACCAGCGTGCGTTAGACAAGCAAATCAATATCATGCATTTTGTCTTATTTAATCAGCAGACCCCAGTATCATCACTAACACTCACGCTACACAATGACGTTGCGCGCTTAGATGATATTGGTACAGATATTGAATTCCAGAGACAAGGATTTGCCACGGCATTGATTAAACATGCCTTACAGGTTTGTCTTCAACATAAAATCAAGCAGTGTTATTTGGAAGCGTCTAGCGATGGTTTGTCGGTTTATCAAAAACTAGGTTTTAAACCGATTTTTAAATATCACAGCTACATTTCAGAATAGAATCCCTAAATACCCAACTAAGAATTCTTTAGCTGGGTATCTACCCAACCTATTTTTTGATATTTAATTTTGTATACCAATCCTGAATATCAGCGATAACGACTGCTGTCTGATTATTGTCCTGACTGTCTTTAAAATAGTGGTCTAATGTGGAATAAGTTTTATAGGTAATATTGGGGTTATTAATCTCATTCATCATTTTCTGCGAGCCTTCCACATCCACATTAATATCGGTGAGCGTTTGGATCACTAAATGGGGTTTACGAACACCTTGAAGTAGTTTTTTATTATCTATCGTTAAGGCTTCATACCACCAATTTTGTCCGTGATTACTGGGAAACTGGTCATCGTCTAAATGATCATGCAAAACTGCATCTGCAAACTGGTTAAATCCTTCTATTGCACCTTGCGCTTCTTCAGCGGGTAGACTTTTATTAATGCTGTAAATCACATCATTAATAAAAAATTGTCCGCCACCATTTAGTGAAATAGCCGCATCAATAAAATTAACTCTAGACGCAATAATATTCGTGACTACCGCCCCTTCACTACCACCTAATACAACAATATGCTGATACTGATTTTTCAACTGGTTCAGCACAGCAATATAGTTATCCACTCTCTCAAAATAAGAATCATTTCTCATATATTCCACAGGGCAGTTCTCTTCTAAGGAATTTGGATCATGTAACCCTACATCTGGTGTTAAGCCTGTTTTTTCCACTAAAAGCACATCACTATTAGGTAATACTCCCCTAAAATTCTTAATCAGGTTTTGGTTATTAACGACACTTTTACAGTCGGAGCCTTGGATTAATACCAATAATTCTTTAGAGGGATTAGAGTCACTTTTAAGTAGGTAATAATGGATTTCTTTATCATCGTGTTTCAGTATTTGCCTATCAAAAGGATTTTCAGCAGATTCTACAAACACTGAATAACCCACTAAATACAGGGCAACCAATATAAATTTTTGCATTACCTTAACGTAACCCCAGTCATCTTTTATTTTTCAATAAACAATACATTGAAGCATATAACATTTACAACTCTATTTATCTTATTTACGTCACTCTATTTAGCATATTTATGCAGGTACGATCTCTTTATTTCCACTATCATAATGGATGAATTAGTAAGATAATCTCATTGAGTTACAAAGCTTTTTATAAATTTACATGACATTTTATAGAGTAAATGAGCAATGTAAGATAGCATTAAATAACAATCTATCTGCATATCGCACGAAACGCCTTAATTTATCTTCAAATTTACTTTATAGATATTGATTAATGACACTGAAAACGTTGCACAAGAGTGGGATCTAAGGCTAAAGATAAGATGACAACTGCCGCAACGGTTGCTGATTTTAAAGGTTTAGTTATTATCAATAGATAGATCACAAAGGCTTTACTGCCAATAAGTTAACAAAATTTTACATGGGGCCAGATTTATTATTTGCTCCATTTTGACTAACACATTTTGTATCAGGTAACTGACTAATGAACATACCGCTCTACTATTTACGACATTACCAATCGATCGAAAAGACGTTTTGGACTTCGATTTGTGAGCACAGTATCCAGATTGCACAACATACAATTTGTTATTTAACGCCATTAAACCCCCCAGCGTTCAATTTTATTTATCTGCAACCCGACTCTACTCATCATGCTTTTATGCAAGCATACAACCTGTTCGTATCGCAGAAAAAGAATCACACTTTGGTGATCCCTGAAGAGATGTTGCCAAAAGTCGTCAAAGATATTGAAGCACTTAACTATAAACGTGACAGCGTCACAACTGCAATGGCACTAACATTGTCACAGCAAAAAGAAGTTGATTTGCCTGATAATCAGGTAGATATCGTGCTCGCAAACCATGATTTATCCCTTTGGGCTAAACCATTGGTTTCTGCGTTCTACCTTTCCGAAGAGCATGATACCGTGATCCAAGAGTATGTTCGCTACCACGAAGATGCCCTGCAACAAGGTGCACCGCAATTCCATTTAGTCTTATTGGTCAATGGAGAGCCCGCAACATCCATGACGGTCACCATTGAAGGCGAATTAGCACGTTTCGACGATATCGGTACTGAACCTAAGTTTCAGGGTAAAGGCTATGCTTCTCAGCTTATTGATTATGCTCTCGCATTTTGTCGTCAACAACGAGTCGAACATTGCTTCTTAGATGCTTCAGAAGCAGGATTTGATTTATATAAAAAATTTGGATTTGAGCCGTTATTCCGTTACATCAATTATGTTTGGTGCAACAAAAACACAGTGAATTAATGAGATAACTTTATAGTGATATTGCCGATAGCAGGCCGCTATCGGCAAAAATTGCGGAAAATATCAGAGATTAAATTTCATCGCAGGCTGTTTTTAATGCAGCTGTTTGCTGGAATTTTTCAATCCCAAGTTCAATTAAACGACTGATCAATTCTTGATAAGTCATACCGCCTTGTTGCCACAGTTTCGGATACATACTGATATTAGTGAAACCCGGTAATGTATTGATTTCATTAATCACAACATCATTCGTTTCAGTTAAAAATACATCAACGCGGGACATACCGCTACAGTTTAAGGCTTGATAAGCTTCAAGTGCAATTGCACGGATCTTTTCACTCACATCTTGCTCTAAATCCGCCGGAGCAACAACAGACGCACCATTTTCATCAATATATTTAGTATGATAAGCATAGAAACTGTCATGCAGCACGATTTCGCCACATGGGCTAGCTAGTGGGTGTTCATTTCCAAGCACAGCACACTCGATTTCACGCCCTTTTACAGCGCTTTCAATCAGCACTTTTACATCGAATAAGAATGCAAAATCTAATGCCGTGTTAAACTCGCTTTCATTATTAACTTTACTGATCCCAACCGATGAACCTTGGTTAGCTGGTTTAATAAATAATGGTAAGCCCAGTTTCTCAACCGTTGCAGCATAGCTAATTTCACCACGACCGCTTTTCAATAGCGTAATAAACGGTGCAATGTGCAACCCTGCATCCCTTAAAAGGCGTTTGGTGACATCTTTATCCATGCAAGCTGATGAGCCTAGAACACCCGGTCCAACAAATGGCAGATTCGCCATACGCAGTAAACCTTGCAAAGAACCATCTTCACCTAAGTTACCGTGGACAATTGGGAAAATCACATCAATTTGTGGGAGAGGTTTAGTATCTTCTAGAGAAATGAATTGTTCACTTTGTTTGCCTGGAACGATTGCAATGCTACGCTTTGGAGTATTTAACGCGATATGAGCAGGATCATCGCCATGTAACAGGAAGTTCGCTTCATCATACTCATGCCATTGCCCTTCTTTATTAATACCGATAAGGCAAACATCAAACTTACTACGATCTAATCCATTAATAATATTTTTAGCTGATTGCAACGAAACTTCATGCTCAGTGGATTTACCACCAAAAATGACACCAACCCGAATTTTGCTCATTATTTACTCCAACATAAAGACATCAAAAACGATTCTGGGAAATATAGCACGCAGCGAAATAGTTAGGGCATAAAAACTTCACTACGCAAGTAGGTTCGGTGATTAAATGACCAAACCCTTAAAAGTATACAAATTTTATGCCGATTGCTGAGTTAACAACAGGCTTTGATTCACGTTTGTTTCCAACCATTCCATAAAAATGGCCGCTGGGGTATCTGCTTTTATTTCTTTGGGTGAAAGTAAATAATATGCCGAACCATCTTCAATGAAACCTTCTGGGGCCATTAATTGTTGTGTATTAATTTCATCAGCAACCATTAGGAACGATGCAATAGCAACGCCCTGTCCTGCTAATGCAGCCTGCAAACACAAGTAGAAATGTTCGAAATTAACTTGTTTATTATGTTGTAAATTGGTGCCACTACGGGCTTGCCATGTACGCCAAACATTTGGCCGAGAGGCTGGCACAAGTAAGTTCATCTCATGATAGGGTTGGCTATCATTTTTCTTGATAATACCCATCCATTCTGCACATATTTTCTTCGCATAAATATTGTCATCCCAAGTGAAGTCATTACGGCGAAGAGCAAGATCGACCCCCGCCTTATTAAAATCAATAGGACCACCCGCGGCAATCAAATGTACCGTAATTTCAGGGTGTTGCTGATAAAAATCAGTTAAACGAGGGATCAACCATTTCATTGCGATGGTCGGCTCACACGATAAACTAACTACTTGGTTATGAGGACGCTGCGTAATTTTTTCGACGGTATCAGAAAGTTGCTGGAATAAGTGTGTTGTTGTTTGAAATAACAATTTACCTTCTTCTGTTAAAAAGATAGCTCGATTACGCCGTTCAAACAGTAAAACACCGAGATGCTCCTCAAGTAATTTTATCTGGCGGCTAATTGCACTGTGCGTAACATGCAGCTCTTGCGCGGCTTTAATAATACTTTCATAGCGCGCAACAACATCAAAAAACCGTAACGATGTTAATGGAGGCAGTTTCATAAAATTAATGTCTTCATAAAATTAAGGGGCTTATAAAAT
>NZ_WLUG01000062.1:0-29753 GCF_009706505.1 Providencia sp. wls1922
TTCAATTTTCAATTTTCTATAAGCTCTAAATAATTCGCACTGTGGCTAGGCGGCAAGAGAAGCTAAGCCTGGGGAGCATACAAAAGTATGTGACTCAGGTTAGCGAACGCAGCCAACAACGCCACAGTGTGAAGTATGACGAGATTACTCGTCGTCATAAGCCGGGCCGGCGTAGTTATCAAACCTCGACCACTGCCCATTAAACGTCAGCCTCACCGTCCCTATCGGACCATTACGTTGTTTACCTAAAATAATTTCTGCGACCCCTTTGAGGTCGCTGTTATCGTGATAGACCTCGTCACGATAGATAAACATGATTAAGTCGGCATCTTGCTCGATGGAGCCTGATTCACGTAAGTCGGAGTTTACTGGGCGTTTGTCTGCACGTTGCTCCAAGCTACGGTTTAGCTGAGAAAGCGCCACCACTGGTACGTTTAATTCTTTCGCTAACGCTTTGAGGGAACGGGAAATTTCGGCGATTTCTAATGTACGGTTATCCGACAACGCTGGCACACGCATTAACTGAAGGTAGTCGATCATAATCAGGCTTAGCCCCCCGTGTTCGCGGTAAATTCGGCGAGCACGAGAACGCACTTCCGTTGGCGTTAACCCCGATGAGTCATCAATGTACATATTGCGTTTTTCCATCAATATGCCCATGGTGCTCGAAATTCGTGCCCAATCCTCATCATCAAGCTGCCCCGTACGAATACGGGTTTGGTCTACGCGAGACAGTGATGCGAGCATACGCATCATGATCTGGTTGCCGGGCATCTCCAAACTGAAGATAAGTACTGGTTTTTCTTCAGTCATCGCCGCATTTTCACACAAGTTCATCGCAAAGGTGGTTTTACCCATGGATGGACGCGCGGCAACAATAATTAAATCTGAGCCTTGTAACCCTGCGGTTTTCTTATCTAAATCTTGATAACCCGTAGAAACACCGGTGACACCATCATGAGGCTGCTGATAAAGCTGTTCTATTTTCTCAACGGTTTCCGACAAAATCGCTTCAATCCCTTTAGGACCTTCATCTTTATTCGCGCGAGATTCTGCGATTTGGAAAACTTTGGTTTCTGCGAAATCGAGTAAATCTTCGCTACTGCGACCTTGTGGGTCATACCCTGCATCAGCAATATCATTGGCGACAGAGATCATATCGCGAACAATGGCACGTTCGCGCACGATGTCCGCATAAGCGTTAATGTTCGCCGCACTTGGGGTATTTTTCGATAATTCCGCTAAGTAAGCAAAGCCTCCGACGCTGTCCAATTCTCCTTGCTGTTCAAGGGATTCTGACAGGGTGATCAAGTCAATAGGCTTACCCTGCTCAAGCAGGATCTGCATTTGTGCAAAGATTGTGCGGTGAGGACGACTAAAAAAGTCAGCTGACGTGACACGCTCAGAGACCGTGTCCCAGCGTTCGTTGTCTAACATCAGTCCCCCCAATACAGACTGTTCCGCTTCGATAGAGTGCGGCGGAAGTTTTAAACCTTCCATTTGCTGATCGCGCGGTGGGTTTGTCTTGTAATCTGAGGAGGGTTTTTTAGCCATACTTGAAATATCCACGTCTATAATTAACCAACAGTTAGTATACGCCAATCTTAGGTGTCATGTGGCGTCTTTATTGTTATCTGCACAAGATATTATTGCAGGCACAATCTTAACACAGCGCACAAACCGATAATTCTTCTCAGTAAAGCATCGCGTTATGATGGGGCAATTGATACTGTTAATAAAAACAAACTCACTCATTGGAGATGATCATGGCAAAACGTATTGAATTTTCGCAACATGGTGGTCCTGAAGTCCTCAATTTTGTCGACTATTCCCCGAATGCGCCGGCTGAAAACGAAATCCAAATCGAAAACCGTGCAATTGGTATTAACTTTATTGATACCTATGTACGCAGTGGACTGTATCCAGTTGCAAGTTTGCCATGTGGACTCGGCACCGAAGCGGCGGGTGTCGTGGTTAAAACTGGCTCCCAAGTCACCGGTTTCAAACCAGGTGATCGCGTAGTTTATGCACAAGGCCCGCTAGGCGCATACAGTGAAGTTCATAATGTACCTGTCAATGCCGTGGCACACTTACCCGATGGTATCACTTTCGAACAAGCAGCTGCCTGTTCGCTTAAAGGCATGACCGTTTACTATCTGCTCAATCAAACCTATCAAGTTCAAAAAGATGAAGTTTTCTTATTTCACGCTGCCGCGGGTGGTGTTGGTCTGATTGCTTGCCAATGGGCAAAAGCGTTAGGCGCGAAAATGATTGGTACCGTTGGCTCTGAAGAGAAAGCGCAGCGTGCGAAAGCCGCAGGGGCATGGGAAGTCATCAATTACCAAACCGAAAACATCGCTGAACGCGTAAAAGAAATCACTCACGGTGAAAAAGTGAATGTGGTGTATGACTCTGTAGGTCAAGCGACTTGGCTCGCTTCTTTAGATTCACTGAAACGTCGCGGTTTAATGGTGAGCTTTGGTAATGCTTCTGGCGCCGTAACTGGGGTTAACTTAGGGATCTTAAATCAAAAAGGCTCTCTGTATGTGACCCGCCCATCATTAGGCGGCTATGTCACTAACAGAGAAGAGTTAGACCAAGCCAGCAACGCCCTGTTTGATATGATTTTAAGTGGCAAAGTGAATGTGGATGTGCCGGCATCTCAAATTTTTGCGCTGAAAGATGCCCAAAAGGCGCACCAAACATTAGAACAACGTAAGACTCAAGGCTCAAGCTTGCTCATTCCTTAATTCATAAAAAAGCGCCAGCTATCAATAACTGGCGCTTTTAAAATTCTAACAACGGTAATTTTTACTCACTTCCGTTGCACTAAATAATTACTTCAGTTGCACGAATTAATAGTGCCCTTTGCGTGCTTGCTGCTCTTTGTAGATCTGCTGGTTCTCTTTAATGGTGTTTAACACTGTTCCCTCATAGGGATCTTGCTTTGGTGGTTCTCGCATCTGCCCACCTGACCCCGAACATCCAGCAACTAACAGCAGCAAAGAGGTTGCTATTAATATTTTCATCTGCTTCTTCCTCATTCATTAATGAGTTTTATCATAGCATGCAGATAATCCTACTCAGCCCGCATCAGCCAAAATCGCAATTTCATTTAAGTAATATTTACTCGCCACGGGTCACAAACGCGAGCGCTTGTTCAACCACTGATAAGTCAGCACCCTGTTTATGGGCATTTTCGCTTAAGTGGCGACGCCATTGACGAGCCCCCGGAATTCCTTGGAAAATCCCTAAAATATGGCGAGTCATATGCCCTAAATAAGCCCCGTTAGACAGCTCTTTTTCGATGTATGGATACATGCTACGGACAGCAGCAACGCTATCGACAATGGGCATTGTTTCATCAAACAATTGATTATCTACCGCGGTTAAGATTGATGGATTTTGATACGCTTCACGACCCACCATCACGCCATCTAAATGTTTTAGATGTTCTTTAGCTTCTTCGAGAGTTTTAACGCCCCCATTGATAGCCATGGTGAGATGCGGAAAATCACGTTTTAATTGGTATACGCGAGGGTAATCCAGTGGGGGAATTTCACGGTTTTCTTTTGGACTTAACCCTGATAACCACGCCTTGCGAGCATGGATAATAAACATGTCACAGTCCCCTTTTGTGGAGACGGTATCAATGAATTCACATAAAAATTCGTAGCTATCTTGCTCATCAATCCCAATGCGTGTTTTCACCGTTACAGGGATAGACACCACGTCACGCATCGCTTTGACACAATCCGCGACCAGCTGAGCATCCGCCATTAAACATGCACCAAAACGCCCGTTCTGTACGCGGTCTGATGGGCAACCAACGTTCAGGTTGATTTCATCGTAGCCACGCTCTTGCGCTAATTTTGCGCATTGCGCTAAAGCCGCGGGGTCACTGCCACCCAACTGCAAGGAAACGGGATGCTCTTCTTCGCTATAAGCAAGATAATCACCTTTGCCATAAATGATCGCGCCCGTCGTCACCATTTCGGTGTACAGCAACGTATTTTTCGTTAATAAGCGATGGAAATAACGGCAATGGCGGTCGGTCCAATCCAGCATAGGCGCAACCGAGAAGCGGTTAAGGTTTTTGTAACCACCTGTTGTTGATGGTGTATTTTGTTCTATCGTTTGATTTTGTTGCATGTTGGTCTTTTGGCGTTGATATCGAATTTAAGGCTTATGCTGTTGTGAAATAGCAAAAGAAAGCCGCATTTTAACAGCTGACTTTCTTTTGTCATAATAAACTGTGCTGGCCGTTTTCGAGGAGTTGGTGACGCCCTTGTTATCTATGATAAAAAAGGCGCTTCTGGCTTAGATTTTTTGAAGGGAAACTTGGCCGAACGTCATAAAAATCAGTGTACTACCTGCAACGCCGCGATAAACACCTTGTTGCTCATTTAACTCACAAGCCAATGCCGCCAACTGCCATGCATCATACTCTTCGATATCGCTCACACGGGAGGTCAGCAAACTATTATCTTGGCGCTCACCGTAAGCTTTAACCGCAATCGCATCTCGCATTAATGACTCATCAATGGAGCTATTCGCCCAGCCCCACATCCAGCTCCCCACATTTTGGTCATAAGTCCCAATGATTTGCACGGGTGCCGTCACCATTATATTGTCCGGTGCATGGAAAATAATGGTGCCTTCATCTTGATCCACCGACCAACTGGCTTCATCCAATTTCCAATTATCGCAATGGAACTGATTTTTCAATTCCAGAGAGTTCATGCTGCGTTCAATTAATGCCTCATAAGGCATCTGTTCTAATTCACTCTTCATGTTAAATACGATTCCATTAACCAATATTTTTCAGTGCGTCGATAACCATCTGCCAAAACTTGTCGCGGTCTAATTTCACGGCAACCTGGGTATGGCAATCCGCAGGAGCGGGATGTCGAAAATCTGCCACCGTCATGCCAAGAGTCAGCGTTCCCGTTAATTCGATGTCCACAGGAACTTTTTGGGTGGTCATTACTGATGGGTCTATCACATAGGCAACAGCGCAAGGATCATGCACTGGCGGCGCATCAAAACCCTGAGCTTGTTTGTACATTTTTCCGAAGAAATCCAGCAATTCGACAACAAACTGCGAGCATTTCGTGTCTATTTCGGCAATTTTCGCCACGACTTCTGGCGTTGCCAGTGCTTGGTGAGTGAGATCCAGACCAACCATCGTTAGCGGCCATTTTTCATTGAAAACAATATGGGCGGCTTCTGGATCTATTTTGATATTAAATTCTGCGACTGGACTCCAATTTCCCACATGGTAGCCACCGCCCATCAACACCACTTCTTTTACACGTTCCACAATCCGAGGTTCTAGTCTTGCCGCTAACGCGATATTGGTCAGTGCCCCCGTAGGCACCAAAGTAATGGTTTTTGGTGGGTGGGACATAATCGTATCGATGATCAAATTCACCCCATGGCGCTCATCCAACGCTAGCGTTGGAGTTGGAAGCTCAGGACCATCCAACCCGGAATCCCCATGAATATCGGGCGCCACTTCCACTTCACGCACTAATGGACGCGCTGAACCCGCAGCAAAAGGAATGCCGCGAATATTCGCCATTTCAGCAATCGCACGGGCATTACGGGTGACTTTTTCGAGAGTTTGGTTGCCTGCAACCGTGGTGACGGCGAGTAAATCGATGTCTGGATTACCGTAAGCCAGTAGCATAGCGATGGCATCGTCATGCCCTGGGTCACAGTCTAAAATAATCTTTTTCGTCATAGGGTTGCCTTATCGTCAATCGGGATCCACATTTTGCGGATCCCAATTTAGCTATCTCATGCGGCAAAATCTATGCTCGATGTCTGAATACGGAGAAATTTATTTCAAAACATGCGCATACACGCGTTTTGGTCCATTTTCATTTTTTGAAATATAGACCCCTTGTAGCTCTGGTGCAAAGCCCGGCAAGGCGTTAATTCCCGCTTCCAGCGCTTTAAAATACTGAAGAACAGGCCCTGACCAGACTTCCCCCGGTACCACACACAGCACGCCCGGCGGATAAGGTAACGCCCCTTCTGCGGCAATTCGCCCCTCTAACTCATCCAGTGGCAGTAATTCCACATTGCCGCGAATAAACTCCAGATGTGCCTGTTGTGGATTCATTTTCACTACAGGGAAATGCGCCTTGCGGAACATCTCTTTTTGTAGCTGTTTAATATTAAAATCCACGCTTAATTGATGCATTTCTTGGCACAATCGACGCAGAGTATACCCTTGATACTGTTCCTGATAACGCTGATACACGGATGGTAAAACGTCTTCAAATAATGCGTCTTCATCCAGAAGCTGCTCGAAACGTACTAAGTGAGAAACCAGCAATTCCAGCTTTTCACGTGATTCCGCTGGTGTTAGCAGGAATAAAATCGAGTTTAAATCGCATTTTTCAGGGATCACCCCATGTTCACGCAGGAAATGTGCCAAAATCGTCGCAGGAACCCCGAAAGACTCATACTCGCCGCTTTCTACATCAATCCCCGGCGTCGTCAGCATCAGCTTGCATGGGTCAACGAAATATTGGTCTTGCGCGTAACCCTCAAACGCATGCCAACGCTCTTTCGGAATGAAATTAAAGAAACGCTGCTCCGATGCAATTTGTTCTGTTGGGTATTCATGCCACGGCTTTCCATCCACTCGCTCAGGCACAAACGGTCTAAAGTGACGGCAGTGTTGAATAATGGATTTTCTGACCTCAATCCCTTGTCGCACACACTCCATCCACATCATTTCCCCCGCTTCCCCTTGGTGCATGCGCGCATTCACATCTAATGAAGCAAACAGTGGGTAAAACGGGCTGGTAGAGGCGTGCATCATAAACGCGTTATTCAGTTTCTTATGGGAAACAAAGCGCTCTTGACCTTTGATATGGTTATCTTTTTTATGGATCTGCGAAGCCTGTGAAAAACCCGCCAACTGCTTATGAACAGATTGCGTCACCATAATACCGGGGTCATTCTCGTTCAGTTCCAGCAGCAACGGCGAGCATTGGCGCATCATCGGGATAAATTGTTCGTAACCCACCCACGCGGAATCAAACAGAATGTATTCGCAAAGGTGCCCAATCTTATCCACCACTTGCCTCGCGTTGTAGACTGTTCCGTCATAAGTCCCTAGCTGGATCACGGCAAGGCGGAACGGTTTTTCTGCCTGTGCTTTTTCCGGCATCACTTCGCTCACCGCGTTTCTTAAGTATTCTTCGGTAAAACAGTGGGCATCAATTCCACCAATAAATCCAAATGGATTACGCGCTGTTTCCAAATAAACGGGTGTTGCCCCTGCTTGGATCAGGGCGCCATGATGGTTAGATTTATGGTTATTGCGGTCAAACAGCACTAAATCACCCGGTGTTAATAAGGCATTTAAGACCACTTTATTGGATGACGACGTGCCATTAAGCACAAAATAGGTTTTATCTGCATTGAACACTTTCGCCGCAAATTTTTGGGCTTCTTTTGCCGCACCTTCGTGGATCAGCAAATCCCCCATCGCCACATCAGCGTTACATAAATCAGTGCGAAAGAGATTTTCACCATAGAATTGGTAGAATTGTTCGCCCGTTGGATGGCGACGGAAAAATTGCCCGCCTTGGTGCCCGGGGCATGCAAATGTCACATTGTGACCCGCAGCATAATCCATCATTCGCGCAAAGAATGGCGGTAATAACTGCTCAAGATATTGGTTTGCAGCATCCCGTAATTGACGGCTATTCTCTTCACGCGCAGCAGGCGCTGGCAGTAATAATGCGGTCAAATAGTCAGGTGTTGGTGCATTGTCTGGTAGCTGCTTGTCACTAATGACAAACAGCGGAATACTGAGTTTACTGTCTGCAACTCTCTTCCACAGCCCTTGGTTTGCATCTTGTTCAGAGAGCACAACCGCAGCGATATTATTTAACTGTGCATCGCGAATATCTACCCACTGGAATTGACCCGTAAAATAGATAGCGACCCCCTGGCTACATGCCACATTGATTTTCTTCATAGCAGTCTGGCTCTTGGTTAGCTGAGGTAAAGAGGGGCTCAATATACTTGATAGATACTGAGATTGAAATAGTCAGAATTAATGCAAAATTATTCAGTTTTGCCTAGAGTGAATATTTTTTATAACTTACTGGTTAATAGTATAAAAATTTCCGGATAACCTCACCGGATTTTTAGTCATAAACCATGAAAAATAGATTATTTGCAGATTAACCGACCGAAACAGACAATAATGACAGTGGATCAGTCGGTTAATTTTTCGAGACGACGAGGTTACTTGTTTCTTTCTACGTACAGAGTTTGAGATGGATATGCAAAGTCCGCATTATGACGCTTAACTATATCAATAATTTTCAAATAGACCGCTTGCTGCGCATCCAGCCATTCTGCCCATACGGTGGTTTTCGTAAAGCAGTACACCATAATATTTAGGGAAGAATCCGCAAATGCATCAAAATAGACCAGCAAGGTTTGCCCTGTATCGATATTTTCATCTTGCTTCAGCATGGTGCGAATATCGTCCACAATCGCGCTGACTTTGTCGGCATCTTCATAACGTAAACCGATTTCTGTTTTAATCCGTCGGTTAGTCATGCGCCCTGGGTTTTCAACACTAATGGAAGAAAATAGCGAGTTAGGAATATAAAGCGGACGATGGTCAAACGTAACAATCTTGGTGATCCGCCAGCCAATTTCGACGACCGTACCTTCAATATTTCTATCCGGCGAGCTGACCCAATCCCCAATATTAAACGGGCGGTCGAAATAGAGCATGATCCCTGAGAAAAAGTTACTCAGGATATCTTTACCCGCCATACCGATGGCGATACCGCCAATGCCCCCAAATGCCATTAATCCTGACAAACTCATGCCAAAATGTTCGCCAAATAACAGCATAATGATGACGATGACCGCAGTCTTAAATACTCGTGCAATAATCCGCGCGGAAGTCGGGTCACTGCCTTTTTTAATCTGTTTTTTCTCTAGGCGGTTAACCAACTGAAAGAATTTTCGCGTGATAATCAATGCTATCACCGATATGGCGACTAGATTAATCAGTGGTGTTGAAATAAAGGTTAAATCAAAGTCACTGGCTGCCATATCTACAGATTGAGCTGTCACCAACACCATCACGCACAGCACCATGGTTTGGATCACATGCACCAAAATGCTTTTTCGCTTATGTTTGTGCCGCTTGTGTAAAACTTCAAAAAGCAAATACAACGCTAAACAGACGGCAATGATGGTCATGCCAATGGCATATTTTTCAAGTAATGCTTCTATCATGTTTATTGCCCTAAACTGACATTGAAAACTAATTTGCTGTGTAAAATATAACACTCTAAATAGTGAGTGAATAACTGCTAAGATATCAATTATTCATTTAATTTTCTCAATAATTATCAATTACTTTTCAGGTAGTCTAATAATGAACAGTGTCTATTTCTCACCTAAAAAACAAGAAATTCAAAATGTTCTACTACTGAATCCTCATCAACGATATGACTATTTTATCGGCAAGGTTGCAGATTGGGAGCAAGTATGGACATTGGGTAACCATGAGGGTTTAGTCACGGCACAAGATGATAGCCAGTGTTTATTTTTACCTCTGTGGGTCGCAAAAGAGTATGCCGAATTATGCTTAACCGATGAATGGAGCAGATGTTACCCGCTTCCTATGACACTGGAACATTTAATGGCGGAAATATTACCTGACATGGCGAGCGCCAATATTAAAACGGCAATTATGATGCTACCTAATGGTAAGGGTACCCCGATATTTGATGCTCAGAGCGTGCTCGATGACTTACAAGAAGAGTGCCAGCAATATGAGTAAAAGGCTGCGTATTGGCAGCCTCATAAAAAATTAAAAAACAAAATTTACTGTTCAACACCCGTCGTCACGGTAAATTGACGGTTTTCCCCCGCCTCCAACCAAATCAGCGTTTGGTTATTTTTCGCAGCAATAAACCCTTCAGGGCGACAGGTTGCTGGTAACACGAATGCCCCCACTTTTTGATCGCCATTATATAAAATCCAGCGAGTCGCATAATTCAGTTCATTGGCTTTAAAGCGGGTTACAAAGGTATTACCCGCTGGCGAAGTCATCTTAAATTCAGGGTTTGCCGTGTATTGGCTCAAATTGTCCATAAAAAAGACAATTTCAGGGTCGCACATTTGCGGCTGATTCAGCTGATTGAGCGTCGCCTTGCCTGACTTGAGCGCTTGATTAAAATCGAGCCATTTTTGCGTTGGATGCACATGCCCCGGAATAGATTCACGCAGCTTAATCGCCTGCTCAGGAATATTCTGCGTTAAAGTACCATCGTCCACATAGGCATAGTTCATATGGCACATATATTGGAGCGGCATAGGTACTGATGCCAAGTTAGTGACGGACATATGAATGTCAAACAGCGCGCTATCGGTATGTAATTGCACAGACGGCGCGGCACGATAATGATGGCCAAAGCCCATCACATACTCATACTCGCCACACACTTTAAGGCTGTTTTCCGTCAATTCAAGCCATGCGCTATCCATTGGTGCGCAAGGCATTTCCCCGTGCAATGGGTGATTATCTTCTGGCGATGGGCAACCATTACTAATTAATCCAGAATGGAAGGCGAAGCAGCCATAGGTTTCAATCACAGTTGGAACAGGCTTAGGTTCTGAAAACATATTTTCCATTTTCAGATTTTGCCCGCAAAACTCAGCATCCCAAATCATCTGCCCTAAAAATGGCAAAATGGTTAAATGCCCCTGCGAGTTTTCAACACGCAGCCCTTGCACACCAGATTGATAGACAAATGCGGAAACGGAAAACTGGCTATTTTTCAGGATTAAGGTCGGTTTTTCCGTAAATAAGCGTTTATGTAACGGGATAATTGTGTTCATTGTCATACTCACGGTTTGAGGTAAAGATGGGTAGGCGTAGCGCCTACCCTGAGTCACAGTTAATTATTTGGCTTGTTGTTTAGCTTTAAAGCGACGTTCGCCAACGAAGTAAATGCCCACGTAGACGAAGCACAACATGGAAACTAAGAAAGAGAGTTGCAGAGAGTGAGTGATATCCGCGACATAGCCTTGGATAGCAGGTACAACTGCCGCACCAACAATCGCCATGACAATCACTGCACCCGCCATTTCAGTATGCTCGTTGTCGACGGTTTCCAAAGTGCCCGCATAGATAGTTGCCCAGCACGGTCCAAACAGGATGCTCACCAGTACTGCTGCATACACCGCAGTGAAGCTCGGCATAAAGGCCACATACACCAGGAACAGCACACCAATAATCGAATAGATAATCAGTACTTTATCCGCGTTAAAGCGAGTCATTAAGATGTTGGCAATAAACTTACCGATAAAGAAACAGGCAAAGCTGTAGACCATAAAGTTAGAGGCATCACGCTCGTTGATATCCCCCATTTCCAGCGCTAAACGGATGGTGAACGACCAAACGGCAACTTGCATTCCCACATATAAGAACTGGGCAATGATCCCTTTTCTAAAGCGACTGTTTTTAGCTAAATATTTTAAGGTATCCAGTGCAGAAGGACGTTTATGTTCCGCCGTTTCTGCCACTTTGCATTTCGGGAATTTAGTCAGTAAAAACAGGATCATCACAACAACCAATACCATGATCATATAACGGTATGGTTCAAGGGTGTTTTCCAGCATCGCTAAACGGAATTCATGGATTTGAGTCGCATCCATGTTTGCCATTTGATTTTGCAGGCTTTCCCCTTCAGAGAAGACCAAATATTTACCTAATAAGATCCCGCCTGCGGCACCAATTGGGTAGAAGGTTTGGCTGATGTTCAGACGCAGAGTCGCGTACTGTTTTGGACCAATCATCGAACTGTAAGTATTCGCTGCGGTTTCAAGGAAGCTTAAACCAATCGCGATAGCAAAAATCGCGGCTAAAAACATGGTGTAAGTCGCCATATGAGACGCAGGGAAGAACATGGAACAACCCGCGATATACAAAATAAGCCCGATCATAATCGCGTATTTATAACTGGTTTTTTTGATAACCAGTGAAGCTGGAATGGCAATCAAGAAGTAACCGCCATAGAACGCACTTTGCACTAATGCAGAGGCAAAGTTACTGAGTTCGAAAACGCTTTTAAACTGTGTGATTAAAATATCATTCAGTGCTGCTGCACATCCCCAGAGCGGGAATAAGCAGGAAAGTAGGATAAATTGGAATATAGGTGTCTTATTCAGGTACCCATCAGGTAACTGAGTTATATTTTTGATGTTCATATTAACCCTTAATAATTTTTATTATATTTTTAACCGGCTAAACGGGCTTTTTGCTCTAATGGCAACCTTCATTTCAACCGGCCATGCTCAACATCATTCAAATTCAGAGCAAATATTGTGGGTACAGGTAATGCTTCTGGTGCTTGAAAGATGATGCGTACTAATTATTCAACTGCACAAACTCACTGAACTGCTCGATGCTTGGGTAAGAAGATTGGGTGCCTTTTCCAGTTACGCTAAAGGCTGAAAACAGAACCGCTTTTTTCATCGCTTCTTCGATATTTCCGGTATGAACATAGTAATGAGAGAAACAACCAATGAATGCATCCCCTGCCCCGCTGGTATCAATCGCGTTCACTTTAATAGCGGGAATGAATAGCTCATTGTCGCGAGTCATCCATAGCGCACCTTTATCACCTAAAGTGACAATCAGATTTTTCAGGCCTTTGTCTAACAAGGATTGAGCCGCACGACGCACGTTATCCATGGTATCCACTGGCATATTGGTCAGAATTTCTAGCTCGGTTTCATTTGGTACAAAGAAATCACAACGGCATGCGTAATCTAAATCTAGTGCGCGTTGTGCTGGCGCTGGGTTAAGCAATACAGGGATGTTGTGCTTATTACCAAAGGCAATTGCGTGGTAAACCGTTTCCAGCTGCACTTCCAGCTGCAATACGATCAATTTACATTTTTTCAGATCTTCCGCAGCGCGGTCGATATCTTCAGGGGATAAAAACTTATTCGCCCCTTTGACAATCAAAATGCTGTTAGACGAATTTTGGTTAACGAAAATTGGCGCAACACCGCTTGAGGTACATGGCACTTTTTCTACATAACGCGTATTGATGCCGTAAGACTCAAGATTACGAATAGTGTTATCCGCAAAAATGTCGTCACCGACCTTAGTTAGCATAATCACTTTGGAGTTTAATTTTGCTGCGGCAACAGCTTGGTTTGCCCCTTTACCGCCACAACCGATTTTGAAGGCTGGAGCTTCGAGGGTTTCCCCTTCTTTAGGCATTTGATCAATGTAAGTGATCAAATCGACCATGTTTGAACCGATAACTGCTATATCCATAATGTCCCTCGTGTTAAATAAATCACATAATGATATAATCCTAACATTATCATGTTGCAAAAATATCATTTGTGATTAGGATCTCGAATAACGAATGATCAAGTGTTATATCTGCCACATTTCCTCATTCTTTGTTACCTATTCCACATCTATTCTGAAAAACTTCATATAGGAAGGTTTAAAATGCAAGATTTAGCGAAATATATTGATCACACTTTATTGGCTGCCAATGCAACAGTTAACGATATCAAAACGTTATGTGCAGAAGCCGCAGAGCATCACTTTGCCTCTGTGTGTGTTAACACTGGCTATGTGCCATTGGCAAGCGAATGTTTAAAAGATAGCGATGTGATGGTGTGCTGTGTTGTTGGTTTCCCATTAGGCGCATGTTTAACAGAAGCCAAAGCGTTTGAAGCTGCTGAAGCAGTACGCCGTGGTGCCGATGAAGTGGATATGGTCATCAACGTAGGCATGCTGAAAAGCGGTGATTTAGACTTTGTTCGCCAAGATATCGAAGCTGTTTTTGCGGCTTGTGGTAAGGCAACATTAAAGGTGATCCTCGAAACTTGCCTGTTAACTGATGAAGAAATCACACAGGTTTGTGAAATTTGCCGCACAATTAACGTTGGATTTGTGAAAACTTCAACAGGATTCAGTACAATGGGTGCCACTGAGCATCACGTCGCTTTAATGCGCAAAGTGGTTGGTAATGAAATTGGCGTCAAAGCATCCGGTGGCGTACGTACGCGTGAAACCGCAATTAAGATGATTGAAGCTGGTGCTAACCGCGTTGGTGCAAGTGCGAGTGTCGCTATTGTGACGGGAGAAAATACTACTCCAAGTGACTACTAAACAACGGGGCGCGGTTCGTCCGCGCCATCATAAAAAGGATTGCAGGGTGATAGAAACTAAACAAAAAGAACGCCTTCGCCGATTAAGTGAATGTATTAAACGTTCAGGACGCATTCATCTTAAAGAAGCCGCGAGAATACTCGAAGTCTCTGAAATGACCATTCGCCGAGATCTCAATGCGGACACCGAAGGTCCTATCCCAATGTCACTGCTTGGTGGCTATATTGTTTCTGTCACTCAACCTACCGCTTTAGCTCCTCACGAACCCCATGCCGATATTTTCACGCCAGATCAAACTGAAGACCTATATATTCCTAATTTAGCCGCCAGTATGGTCAGTGAAGACGATGTGATCTTTTTCGACAATGGCATCGAAATGGCGACCTTAATAGCCTTAATCCCAGAAGAAATTAGCTTTACCGGAATTTGTTATTCTCATAACGTTTTTCTCGCATTGAGCCAGAAAAAAAATGCCACGGCGCTACTGTGTGGTGGGGAATACCGCCCAAAAAGTGATTCTTTTTACAGCCCAACGCTGCCTTCGTTATTAGATTCCATTAACCCCAAAAAAGCGTTTATGTCCGCCACTGGGGTTCACAGTGCTTATGGGGTGACTTGCTATAATCTCGATGATTTACCGATGAAAAAGAAAGGCATGGAAAAATCTATCCGTAAGATTTTATTAGCACCTTACAATCTGTTTGATGAAGTGGCGACCGCCAATATGGGCGAACTATCCCAGTTTGATGTGATTGTCACAAATCGGCAACTCAGCGATGAGTATGAAACCTACTGCCGCAATGGGTTTGTGAAAGTGATTTATTAGTACAATATATCCCTTCTTCTTTATATGTCGATTTTTACAATAAAAATCGACATTTCATATCTATGTATCGATTGAGTCGACACAATTTTCCTATATGTATATTTTTCGTCAGTTTTTCGACACGTTTTCCTTATGCGTGTCGATTGCTTAAAAACTAAATCCGCACCGTCAAATAATCTTCCGCAATCTGCGTCTCAGGAAACTCAGCTTGGCACTCCGCCAGTAAACGCGGAATGTCATCCGACCCATAACGCCCACTGATATGCGTCGCAATAAACCGTTTTACTCCTGCTTGTTTGGCAAGTTGCGCCGCTTGTCGGGTAGAAGAATGCCCATGTTCATTGGCTTTCGCCTCTAGCGCCACTTCTAGCGTAGTTTCATGCACCATCACATCGGCATTTTTTGCCAATAACAACGCATCTGGCGTTGGGATGGTATCCCCAAACATCGCCACTACTTTACCTGCAACTGGCTCACCAAGGTAGTCAGCTCCATTCACGGTACGACCATCTTCTAGCTCAATCACTTCGCCCTTTTTCAGCGCCTGCATCCAAGGCCCGCGAGGGATCCCATCTTGCTCCAGTTTTTGCACATTTAGCGCCCCCGGTTTTGGATGTTCTTCAATACGATAGCCATAACATTCTACGCGGTGATCCAACCGATACGCAGTGACGATCATCTCCCCATCATCAAATAACTTACCTGCCTCAATTTCTACAATTTCAAGAGGATAAGTCATATAGGAGTCGCTCACTGATAAGACGGTTTCCACGTACTGTTTCAGCCCTTTTGGTCCATATAGCGTTAAGGGATCCGTCGTTCCCCCCATCGAGCGGCTACACAGCAATCCCGGTAAACCAAAAATATGGTCACCGTGTAAATGAGTAATAAAAATCTTCTCGATTTTGGGTGTTTTAAAGGGGCTGTTTAAGATTCGGTGCTGAGTGCCTTCGCCACAGTCAAAGAGCCAGTAGCTTTTACGGATACCGACTAAATTTAATATCATACTGGTGACATTGCGCTCTTTTGTTGGCACACCTGCGCTAGTACCCAAGAAAGTCAGCTCCATAATTCCTCTTCTATCTCTTTGTTTTTAAATTAAGAAAATACAATTCCAAACTTTTCCAAAATGGCTAACGTCGCTTTTTTGAGGGCTTTTTTATTGTTGCAATTTTCGTCGTGACCACGCGGGTAAAATTTATGGAATTCACAGCTATTCCAACTAGCAAGTTTAGTTTCTTTTTAAGTCAAATTAATTCACAAGCTCATACCTAGCTCCCTACTCCAAAATGGCCGCGTAAATTTTCGCCACTAGGAATCCATTGAATGAGTCCCTCTTTTTTAACCGTTAAACAAAAACTGGCTAACAGTTTTGTTATATTTACGGCTATTTGGTCGTCCGTCATTATGCCTGTTGTTCCAGCTTATGCAAAAATGTTGGATAACAAAGAGCTACCATCACTAGGTAGCGACCAGATCATCAACGAAGATAATACTGAGCGCTTAACCGCCGAGCACACTAAAACAATCGGAACCTTCTTTTCACAAAAGAAAACGATGAAGGATCTGTCTGAGATGGCGCAAGACTACGCGCGAAATAAAGTTGCCAGTGAAGCCACAAAAGAGATTGAACATTGGTTATCCAAAGCGGGTAATGTCAAACTCAATATCGATATTGATAAAAAGTTCTCCGTTAAAAACTCACAGTTTGACTGGCTGATCCCTTGGTATGACCAAGAGGAAATATTGCTATTCACCCAGCACAGCCTACATCGTTATGATGAACGATTTCATACCAATAATGGGATTGGCTTACGTCATTTCCATGAAAAAAGCACTATTGGTATGAATGCATTTATCGACCACGATTTTTCTCACGCCCATACTCGCGCAGGATTAGGAATTGAATATTGGCAAGACTACTTAAAATTAAATGCCAATAGCTATTTCGGTTTAACCGCATGGAAAAGCGCTCCAGAACTCAACCATGACTATAATACCAAACCCGCCCACGGCTGGGATATTCAAGTAGAAGGCTGGCTACCGGCTTATCCACACCTAGGTGGAAACTTAAAGTATGAGCAATACTATGGCGATAGCGTTGCCTTATTCGGAAAAACAAAACGTCAAAAAAACCCGAATGCCGCGACCATCGGTGCTAACTGGACGCCATTCCCATTATTAACATTAAATGCCAGCCATAAATTTAGCAGCGAAAAACAAGCCGAGACCCAAGCGAAACTTCAATTTACTTGGACTTTCGGTAAGAGCTTAGCCCACCATTTAGATCCAACTAAGGTCGCCGAGACACGCCGTCTTTCAGGTAACCGTTATGATTTTGTTGAACGCAATAATAATATTATTCTCAACTATCAAAAGAAAACCTTACTGCACCTGTCATTACCGACTAAAATCCAAGGGGAAACAGGACAATCCGTTCCACTAGTCAAATCTTTCACTGGTAAATATCCTCTCAAGCACATTGAGTGGCAAGCACCTGAATTTTTAGCTGCAGGCGGTTCTATTAGCTCCACTGATCAAACGGCTACCCTGACTTTACCATCATATAAAACATCCAATACGGCAAAAGATACACAAAAGATAAATCGCTACCGTTTACAAGCAACTGCCTATGATATTAAAGGCAACGCCTCTCCTATTGCTGAAACCTTAATTGAAATTATTCATCCTGACATGCTCAGCATCAGCCCTAATGACGTGACCTTTCATGGTAAAGGTTTAGCTAATGGTCTTGATATTAATGCCCTTACCGCCATTGTCAGAGACCCTTTAGGTAATCCAGTTTCCAACGCAAAAGTCATGTTTATTTTACCCAATACACTCTCTCTCGCTTCCCAGAATATAAAAACTGCCACTAACTCCAGTACTCAGAACGGCCTACGTAAAAAAATGCAAGCGATGAAAGGAACAAAACCATTGGAGTACACCACGACAACAAATACGAAAGGCGAAGCTCGAGTACAATTCACTTCACAAATTGCAGGATCATACGAAATTAGTGCTTACACAGGTAATCAGCAACTCACGAAAGCTCAAGTCGTTTTCAAGCCTGATTCCACTCAAGCGCATATTTACAGTGTTATCGTCACCCGGGCTAAGGCTATAGCTGATGGTATTTCAACAAATTCAGTTCAAGCTTATATTACTGACAAAAATGGAAACCCTATTGCCAATCAGGAAGTTACCTTTGCAGCTACTCATGCAAAAATCGTCGATAAAGCAACAACGGATAAAAATGGTGTTGTTGAAGTTACACTCACTAGCTTAAAAGCCGGTCCAAGTGAAGTGACCATATCAGTCAATGGTCAGAGTGAGACCAAAGCCGTTGAGTTCCTTAGCGGAAAATTGGAGCAAGTTACTATCTTAGGTGTACATAAAGTCTATGCAGGCAGAGAAAGCCAAGTGTCATTCCAATTATTGGATAGCCACGGCAATCCAATAATTGATGCCCAAAATGACATTACAGTCATCATTGACAAAAAACCGGAATCTGCCGCAATTAGGTATACTGATGTCGATAATGGTATCTATGAGGCTAAAATTTCAGGACAACAATCAGGGAAGCATACGATCCAAGTTGTTCTGGATAAATTAATCTCACCTGAGCGAACATTTACCACACTTGGAGCTTCATCCATAAAATCAGCCAATACAGATGGTAGTGGTGCAGCAGGGGCATTAGGCGTCATTGCAAGCATTGAAATAGACATCAGCCCTAACCGGACTAATTTTAAATCTGGTGACAACCCGCTTATTATGGTCACGCTGAAAGATAGTTTTGGTAATGCAATTGAAAATGTGGATTTCAATAATATTCACCTTGGCAACACTAAAGGCAAAGATCTTGCTTGGCGCGATGAAGGGCACAGTGACTATATTGTCAATTTACCATTAACCACAGTTGGTGATATTGATATCACTGCCCATGTAAATGGAATATTTAGTCCGAAAACCATTTTGACGGTCAACCGCAATAGTGATATTTCAAATATTCAAAATGTCGTGGTGACACCAATCGATCCATCGGCCAATGCGGGGGATAAACCGGCATTAAAAGTTGAACTGACAGATAGCTACGGCAACTCTGTTAACGATATTAAGCAACTTGACGTGATCATTGCCGGAACAAAACTTACGCTGCCAACCACCCAAAATCCAGATGGTAGCTACACCGTCACCCTGCCGGCACAGCACAGTGGAAATAAACATATTCAGGTGTCGGTCAATGGTAAAGGCTCCAACCAAGCGACCATTACCGTACAAACACCTTCTACCATCTCGTCGGTCCCAAATGGGCAATCCGGTGCACAAGGGGTGCTGGATACTGTTATCCTGAGCAGCAGTGCCCTCACCAACCTCAAATCCGGTGACTCACTGGCGTTAACCGTGACAGCAACCGATAGCTTTAATAACCCGTTAACTGGTTTGGCTTCAGCTATCACGTTGGCTCATGTCCAAACCGGCAATGTAACATGGACAGATAATCAAGACGGCACTTATACCGCGTCACTGGTATTAAACAAACTGGGCAGTGATACCCTGACGGCAACTGTAAATGCTATCGCTAGCCAAACCATTGCAATCACAGTGGAACCTAAATAAAGTAAAGCAATAACCACCGTAGAGTTACATGCCTAGCCCCCAATGATTACTACGGGGTAAAGCACAACGTTCACTCTTACTCTACGTGACAAACTTGCATTAACAATGCTTTACCCCTCCCCCGCTTCGGCGGGGATTTTTCTTATGGCTTTATATTTTCTGCGATATAGCACCTTCAAACTCCTGCTTTCACCCCATCCCAATCCAATCCAAATTTAGCTAAATACTTTCGCAGCCTATCTGCATCATTCGGTTGCTTTTTCTGTTGGCGAGACACCGCAAATAACGTGCGCCCAGCTTCTGATAATGATGAAGATTTTCGGCACACATCCAGTACGGTGGCTAACTGCTGCTGTTCAAACAGGTCGATTTCCCCGACTTGCTTAGGTAGCTGTAGTTTAGATTTTGGCTGCCACTGCTGGCTTAAACGCTGAATTTCCTCCTCCACCACAGATTGCGTAATACGCCCACGTTCGGCGAAGGTTGCCATACGGGAAATTGAAGCGCCTAATTCACGGAAGTTGCCTCGCCATGCGGCTTTAGGGGAGCAAGCAAACTGAACATAGTGCTGACGTGCCTCTCTATCAAAACGGATTTGGCTCTGCTCTGCTTGGCAGAATTTTGCCAGTTCATAATCGATATTCGGCTCAATATCCTCACGGCGATCCGCCAGCCCTGGCAGCGCAAACGTCCACATATTAATACGGGCGAATAAATCTTCGCGGAATTTTCCCTCTTCCACCCACTCGGCAAGGTTGCGATGGGTGCCAGCTATCAACTGAAAATCACTTTGAATTTCACTGTCCGAACCAAATGGAAAAAAGCTTTTTTCTTCAATGGCTTTTAATAGCATTGCCTGCTCATCAAGCCCTAACTCGGCAATTTCATCCAAAAATAAAATGCCGCCGTCGGCCTCTTTCAGTAACCCTTGGCGTGGGTTAAGCGCGCCCGTAAATGCGCCCTTCACATGCCCAAATAACGTGGACATCGCATTATCGCCGCGCAAGGTGGCGCAGTTAATCTCCACAAAGCGACCTTTGACTTGATGGCGCCCTTGGCGTAACTGGTAAATTCGCCGAGCCAGAAATGATTTTCCTGCCCCCGTTGGACCATTGAGCAAAATCGGCGCTTTAGAGCGTAGTGCCACACGCTCGATTTGCTCAATCATGGTATTAAATGCCTGATTACGGGTGGCGATCCCCGCTTTTAAGAATGCCAACTGAGTTTGCTGCTGGCTATCAAAGCGGCTGGTGATTTGCGCATAACGGCTTAAATCAAGATCAATTTCCGCATACATACCCACAGGATCGGTTTCCCGTTCCCCGCGAGTCGGTGAAGTTTGGATCAATTTTGCGGGCAAATAGTGTGCTTCCGTCAGTAAGAACCAACAGATTTGTACCACGTGGGTGCCTGTCGTGATATGCACCAAATACTCTTCGTTTTCTGTATCGAAAGGGTAGTTCGCAGAAAAATCCAGCAGTGAAGTGTAGACCTCTTCAAAATCCCACGGATCCGCAATATCCACTTCACGCAGTATCACCTCAGTTTTCGGTGATGCCTGCTCAATATCTTCTTTCACCCGGCACGCGAGCGAGTAGTCGTTCACCTGATGAATTAGCTCAAAACGGTGAATATCTAAATCTGCTTGCTGGCACAGTCCCACAGTAGGACGCCATTTTTTCCAGCGATTGGCTTTTTTACCGCGTCTATCAAGCACAGTACCCAATACGCCAATAACCACTTTTCTTTTTTGATTCATATTTATAAATATTTATAAGTTACGATATAAAAATATATAAATAAGCATAAGTCATTCTGATAAACAATGGCACCGGAAAAATCATAAAAATAATTAAATGTTAATTATCAATTAATTAAAAATATTTAATGGCATTTTTAGAAAGTTGGCACGCATCTGGCAATAGTCTGACTGTCCACTACCGGAATTTGTCAGAACTTCAGTTCTACCGGTGCAGACATGGTGGCTAGCCCCACTTCATGGTCTGTATTCCGCCGTTGGTAAGACCTATCTGGTAATAGCATGCGCTATCGGGTTCGAGTCCCGACATTCAAAACCAAATGAATAAAACGTGGTTGCCGTTTCGCCACACAGTGTTATCCGAGTCATCGCACCGGGCATTGAGCAAAACAGTAGACAGCCGTATGGCGCTCGATTGTTTCCCTCCTCGCTTCGTCGATGATTTCGATAACACCTCAATAAATAAAAAGGAAAATAACAATGACAAAAATTAACGTGGCACAGGGATACATTGCACTGACTTCAAACAAAGGCGACTTCAAGCAACTGTTCGTGGCTGGCGAATATCGCCTTAATGATTGGTTTAATAAACTGACCGTTTCACTGTTTGAACTAAATAATGACCCAATTGAAGAGAAACTTGCTGAGCATTTACGCCAGTTTCACCCTGATTGGGTTGAAGAATACTGTGTGGATATCACTCTTGCAGATGATGAAATGGGCTTTGTGTATTTGCATAACAGCTTGAATGAAATTTTAGCGCCCGCGACGCGCCGACTGTACTGGAAAACGGGCAATACGTTGCACATCGAAACTCAATCGACGGACGATGTGGTTATCAACCCAACACTACTGGCGCGTTTGGCGGGTAAAAAACGCATCAAAGGTACCGATCTGGCGTTAATCAGCCAAGTTCCTGCATGGCATGTAGGTATCTTCAAATTAGATGGTGAAATTCAATCCATTTTACAGCCCGGCACTTACGGCTACTGGAAGATTTGCCGTAAACCTGAAGTGGACGTGATTGATACACGGTTACAGGCATTGGAAGTCAGCGGTCAGGAGATTTTGACCAAAGATAAAGTCACTTTGCGTGTTAACTTATCGGCAAACTGGCGCTATGCCGACATCTTGTTGGCGTTATCCAAATTGAGCCAACCGGTAGATTATTTATATCGCGAGCTGCAATTTGCCCTGCGTGAAATTATCGGCACACGCACCTTAGATGAACTGTTGAAAAACAAGCAGTTAATCGACCAGCTGATGATGGAGCATGTGGTACAAACCGCCCTCACCTTCGGTTTAGAAATCGATAGCATTGGCGTGAAAGACATTATTTTACCGGGAGACATGCGCACCATCTTGTCTCAGGTAGTAGAAGCCGAAAAATCAGCACAAGCCAACGTGATCCGTCGCCGTGAAGAAACTGCCGCCACGCGCTCACTGCTAAATACCGCCAAAGTGATGGAAAACAACCCCGTTGCCTTGCGTTTGAAAGAGCTCGAAACCTTAGAAAGTATTGCACATCGAATCGACCAAATTTCCGTTTATGGTGGATTGGATCAAGTATTAAACGGATTGGTAAAAATTAAGGAATAACAATGAATAACAATAACTTTAACCAAATTATGCAGCCCAATAGTGCGCCAGTAAAAATGTGGACTCACGGAGTCCCTGTTGACCCTGCGGCAGTGACCCAATTGCAAAACACCGCAAAAATGCCGTTTATCTTTAAACACCTCGCAGTGATGCCGGATGTGCATGTGGGTAAAGGTTCCACTATCGGGAGCGTGATCCCAACCAAAGGGGCGATTATCCCTGCGGCGGTTGGAGTGGATATTGGGTGTGGAATGATTGCGGTGCGTACATCATTAACTGCATCGGATTTACCCGATAGCCTGCAAAATATTCGTTTTGCCATTGAAGCGGCAGTACCTCATGGGCGAACCACTCATCGACACGGTCGAGATAAAGGCGCTTGGCATCGTGCCCCTGATATTGTGGATACCCACTGGGCGCAACTGGATGAAGAGTTCAAACGCATCTGCGATAAGTACCCGAAGCTACGTGGGACAAACCATTACAACCACTTAGGGACGCTGGGAACAGGGAACCACTTTATTGAGCTGTGTTTGGATGAGCAAGACCGCGTTTGGGTGATGCTACATAGCGGGTCTCGCGGAGTGGGAAATGCGATTGGTAACTTGTTTATTACCTTGGCGCAAAAAGATATGCAGCAACATATCGCCAATTTGCCAGACCGTGATTTGGCGTACTTTCAAGAGGGAAGCCAATATTTCAACGACTATATGGAAGCCGTAGGTTGGGCGCAGGATTTTGCCCGTCATAACCGTGAAGTGATGATGCATCGCGTGCTGGAAGCACTGTCGAAAGAAATCACCAAACCGTTTATGACGCAGCAAGAAGCCGTAAACTGCCACCATAACTATGTGCAGAAAGAGCAGCATTTTGGTGAAGAAATTTTGGTGACTCGAAAAGGGGCAGTATCTGCCCAAAAAGGGCAAATGGGGATCATTCCAGGCTCAATGGGAGCCAAAAGCTTTATTGTTCGCGGTCTAGGAAACGAAGAGAGTTTTTGTTCATGTAGCCACGGCGCAGGACGCGTAATGAGCCGAACAGAAGCCAAAAAGCGTTTTTCCGTGAGCGACCAAAAGATAGCCACCGCCCATGTTGAATGCCGAAAAGATAGCGATGTAATCGATGAAATTCCAATGGCGTATAAAGACATTGATGCAGTGATGGCAGCCCAATCGTCGCTAGTGGAAATTGTGCATACATTACGCCAAGTGGTGTGTGTGAAGGGGTAATTTTCCCCAATTAGGAGTTCAAATGAAAAGTAACAGCATGGAAAAAATGAGTGATGGCGTATCCATGCTTATGCAAGAAAGGATACGTGAAACATTAAGCGAGATAGAACGCACTCACCAAGTCAAAATATTATTTGCCTGTGAATCCGGTAGTCGTGGTTGGGGATTTGCCTCACAAGACAGTGATTATGATGTGCGCTTTATCTATGTGCATTCCCTCGATTGGTATCTGACACTCGATAGAAAGCGTGATGTGATAGAAAAGCCGATTGACGACGAGCTAGATGTGTCTGGTTGGGAATTATCAAAAGCCTTAAAACTGATGCGTAATTCTAACCCCGCATTAATTGAATGGTTACAGTCGCCGATTGTTTATCATAAAGATGAGGACTTTTTTGCTCAGTTAGAATCATTGGCTGAACAATTTTACTCACCGTTAAAAGCGCGTTATCACTATCTTTCTATCAGTAAAAGGAACTTATACACTGATTTTAAGGACGAAGAAGTGAAATTAAAAAAATACTTTTATATCTTACGGTCAGTATTAGCTTTGCGATGGATAGAGAACCATAAAAATATGCCACCGATGGCTTTTCGTGATTTAGTCGCGGCATGTGTCAGACAAAAGGATGTATTAACGGAAATTAATACGCTGCTAGAGATAAAAGGTCGAGGCAAAGAAAGCCTATATGGCGCACGCAGACCCGCTATTGATGCCTTAATCCAAGAAACCATAGACAGCATGGAACGCTACCAATTTCCAGAGCCGTCTTGTAAAGATAGTCGCCTGTTAGATGCGTTCTTACAGAAAACCATCTTAGAATTTAGTACTAAATAGCGTTTCCCGTTATCAAACAAAGGGCATCGATTTCGATGCCCTTTTCACTATTCCACGCTATTTATCGCCAATTCTCACTTTTTACCACAGAGAATTTCCCTGCCCCCAGTAACGCAATCGCCAGCGCACTCACAAAGAAATAAACGATGCTCTCAATCGCCCATGCCCCTGTTTTATCCAGTAAGAACGTTTTATCTAACCCCACCATTAACCATGCAACAATCATCGTGAACGCCACTAACAATGCAGATGGTCGGGTTAAAATACCCAACACAATGAAAATAGGAGCAACCACTTCACCCAAAATTGTGCCGTAAGCAATAAATTCAGGTAAACCATAAGAGGCTAACAACCCTTTGATGCCACTCGCACCTGTTAGCAGCTTGCTCATTCCGTGAAATAGCATTAACCCACCCACAGCTAAGCGCAACAGCAATTTTCCTGCATCTTCATGTGACAAACAACGATTGAAAAGTCCGACCATTTTGCACCCCATCTCTCTACGTTATGTTACTTATCATTATGGTTCAAAAATCAGAAATGAGAATTGTTTTAATTTTCATTTTATTCATCTATATCAAGGTAATTCTAGTTATTTTTAATCCACTATTTCTTATTCAAAAATAGCGTCTGTGCTCTCTTTTTTTGAACTAATTTTTTGAACCCAACGACTCAATGTGCAGTTCAATTGAAAAATATCCCATCAAAAAATTAACCACATAATTAACAAGATTAATCACTCAATAAATTTTTAATTAATTAAACAAAAATATTAGAAAAAGAATAATACTCTTTTTACTTGTTTAAATATTGAAGATAAATAGAAACAAAAAAATCCAGAATAAAAATAAAATAGAAACAAAATCACAAAATAAAATATTCCTTATATTATCTATACTTAACTAAGTAACATCACTCATTACAAGCAAAAATTCAGCACATTAAATAATAAAAAACAAAAAATACAAAATTTTAATCTGAAAATTTGAAATCATTGGATTTATAAACCCATTAATTCCACTTTACATATCTTGAAGATCTTTAAACCTTGTCTAAGCTTAAAAAGCTAGTTAATTCTGACTCGCAAAAAAAATCACTTATTTTAATTAATCGAGAACCTCGATGGGGTTAATTATGCCTAGACATATACTTTCTCTATCAATACTGTCCTTATCCGTGTTATCTGGCTCAGTAATTGCTGCCACAAATAGCCCTGGAGGTATTATTTCTTTCTCCGGTGCAATTAGTGATACTACCTGTACGATTAATGGTAATAACAGCGCTGATATGTCGATTGCTTTAGATCCGATTATATCTTCTGATGCAGGAACAACGGCAAGTACAGTTATTACAAAAAACCAAAAAGCCTTTGGGCTTACCTTTTCAAACTGTGCAATTGTTGGTGGAGGTACGCCAGCAGGGACATTAAAACTTCACTTCTCTTCAAGTAATATTTCGCCTTCAGGCCTGTATTTAATGAATACAACAGTGAACGAAAATGATCCAGCCGTTGCTCGTAACGTGGGCTTTAGCTTGTCACAGACTGGATCACCAACCGTTGCTATTCCATTAAATACGACCTTTGATACTCAGTTAACCGCAGCCAATACCACTTCAGCTGCTGGTGCAACATTGAACTTAATTGCTAGCTACTACAAAACAAATGCGACTGCCGCATCTGTCGGTGCGCTGCAATCAAACGTTGTTTATACCGTTTCATATCTATAACAATAAACTCAAGCTAGGTTCCTCTGAACCTAGCTTTTAGTGAGAATTTATTATGAAAATAAAATTATTATTCTTACTTCTTTTATTATTTTCTAAAGAAACATTTTCAAACGTTATTATTACAGGAACAAGGATTATATATCCAGAAGCTGCACAAAGCATGTCTGTGCAATTAACTAATAACAGTAACACACCGTCATTAGTTCAATCATGGATTGATGATGGTAATATAAACTCAACACCTGAAAATTCAGATGCACCGTTTTATCTTTATCCTCCTATTATCAAAATAGAGGGTTTACAAGGTCAACAATTAAAAATTAAAAAAACAGATAGAAAACTTCCAGATAATGTTGAAAGTGTTTTTTATTTAAATGTCCTAGATATTCCTAAAGCGCCTGATTCAATGAAAGGGAAAAATGTCATTCAATTAGCAGCGCGTTCAAGAATAAAATTATTTTATCGACCTAATGGATTAACTGAATTACCTGAAAATATCACGGACAATATTAATTACCAGCTAAATAATAACGGTATTGTCGTGAATAATAACTCCCAATACCATTTTACTATTGCTGCTATTACAACGTCTGAAGATAAAAAAACAGCGCTTGTTGATTCAGAGATGGTTCCACCACACACATCCAAAACACTGCCTTTAAAAAAACAGTTAAAAAGTAGCAATCTTATTCTGACTTATGTTGATGATTATGGTGTTTTCAAATCTAAAAACCTTCAGCTTTAACAGAAGAAACCATCATGAAAAAAGAAAATTATCTCTACATCCTTATTTTAATAGGGCTACAGACTTATCTAAAAAATGCATTTGCAGATGAATTCGATACCTCCCTTTTGGTGGGTGAATCTGCGAAAGGAGATATTTCTCGTTTCTATTCTGATGGACAAATTCCAGCGGGCAAACAGCTTGCGGATATCTATGTTAATCAGGTTTGGAAAGGGCAGTTTGACATCAATGTTGAAGATAATGGTAAGCAAATCAGCCTTGCGCAAAGTGATGTCCCTAAGCTCGGTTTAAAAACCACACCTAACCAAGTAGATCAGCCTGAGAATAACGCATATGTTCAACTCAGCTCACTGGCACCCAATTTACATTACCAATTTAAAATCAGCGAATTACGACTAAACATTACCGTTCCACAAGTGTCGATTAAACAATCTGAATCTGGTTATGTCGATCCCAGCTTGTGGCAACATGGCGTACCCGCCATTATTTTTGCTTATAATACAAACTATTACACTTATAAAGAGAAGAAACACGAAAAGAGAAATAATGAGAATTTCTATGCCACCCTCAACTCGGGTGTCAATTTAGGTGCGTGGCAATTTCGTGATGAATCCAGTTATCGCTATTCATCCCATGGCTCGCAAAAATGGCGCAATAACACCCGCTATGTATACCGCCCAATCAGCCAGATTAATTCAGGGCTAAAGGCTGGCGATTTTTATACACCAACAGCGCTATTTAATAGCATTCGTATGCGAGGCATTATGCTCGCAACGGAAGTGGGCATGTTGCCAAACTCAAGCCAAAACTTTGTTCCTATTATTCGGGGCGTCGCACAAACCAACGCCTTAGTCACCGTTTATCAAAATGGGTATTTGGTCTATCAAGAAAACGTGCCGCCAGGAGAGTTCGCATTTAACGATATTCAACCTAGTGCGGGAAGCGGTGATTTATTGGTGGTAATACAAGAAGCCGATGGTCGAAAAGAGTCATTTTCTGTTCCCTACTCCGCCGTACCCGACATGCTCAAAGAAGGTGTTTCCAACTATAACGTTCTTGCTGGGCAAGCAAAAATCGACAATACCTCATACCAACCTAAATTTATTCAAGGCGAATATCATTACGGCTTGAATAACTTGGTGACGCTCTATTCAGGCGCTCTACTCAGTGAGAAATATTATTCCGCCGTCATTGGAAGTGGTTGGAACTTTCGCTTTGGTGCTATCTCCGCGGACGTCACTCACGCCAAAACTCAATTGGATAGTGGAGATAAGAGTGGTCAAAGCTATCGTTTAACCTACAGTAAATTTATTGATGCCACTTCAACCAGTTTAACTCTCGCCACATACCGCTATTCCACTAGCGGCTACTATAGCTTTGTTGATTCAATTTACTCTCATGATAACTACAAAGCATGGCAGCGATATCAAGACCAAAATGCTAACCCAATTGGCAATAATAATAACAATTCAGATCTCTCGTTAAGCAACTTCGATGCCCTACGTGGCTCACGAGCGAAAAATACCTTCACCATTAACTTGAATCAGCAGCTTGGCAACGATTATGGCTCTGTTTTTGTTTCTGGTACCCATCGTGATTACTGGAACACTCACGGCAGTAGCCGAGAATATCAAGTCGGTTATGCCAACAACTACAACGACATTTCCTACAACGTATCCGTATCACGGGTGCGTAATTATGATAATAAAGAAGAAACTCGCGTTTATATGAATATCAGCGTTCCCATTAGCCTATTCGAAAAACGCGCTAACGTAAGCTTAGGCAGCTATTTTACTGACTCTCACTATGAACAAACAGCTTTGAGTGTCAGTGGCATCGCGGGGAAAGATAACCAAGTTAATTACACCGTAACAGGCACAAATCAGTCTGGGGGCAACAATGTCCTCGGTGGAAATATTACCTATAAACACCCTTACACCACATTATCCGGTTCTTATACCGAAGCGAATGATTATCGCCAGGCAGGATTAGGCGCCCGAGGTACCTTGGTCGCTATCCCTAACCATATCGCCTTATCGGGTGATACTGGAGATACCTACACCATCATTGATGCCCCAATGGCCAATAATATGATGGTAAATGACGATAAAACCACGCTAACCAATCAGCGAGGTGTGGTACTAGTGACCAACAGCACCCCTTATCGCGCTAACTCATATACCCTGTCTGATACCGAAAA
>NZ_WLUG01000063.1:0-31075 GCF_009706505.1 Providencia sp. wls1922
AGGGTGAGTGAATGTAGCCAACACCCCTACAACTTGAAGTATGACGGGTATAACAACGAGATTAAAGAAATGACCGACAAACTAACCTCCTTACGTAGTCTGACAACTGTTGTTGCCGATACTGGCGACATCGAAGCGATGAAGCTGTACAAACCACAAGATGCGACGACAAACCCATCGCTGATTTTAAATGCTGCACAAATTCCTGAGTACCGTAAATTAATTGATGAAGCGGTAGAGTGGGCGCGTAAGCAAAGCAATAACCGTGAACAACAAGTTGTCGATGCATGTGACAAACTGGCTGTTAATATCGGTTTAGAAATTCTGAAATTAGTCCCAGGTCGTATTTCAACAGAAGTTGATGCGCGTCTTTCTTATGATGAAGAAGCGTGTATTACTAAAGCTCGCCGTCTGATGAAAATGTATAACGAAGCGGGTATCAGCAATGATCGCATTTTGATCAAATTAGCCTCTACTTGGCAGGGTATCCGCGCGGCGGAAAAACTGGAAAAAGAAGGCATCAACTGTAACTTAACTTTATTATTCTCTTTTGCTCAAGCGCGTGCTTGTGCGGAAGCTGGTGTTTACCTGATCTCTCCATTCGTAGGTCGTATCCTTGACTGGTACAAAGCAAACACCGATAAAAAAGAGTTTGCTGCACATGAAGATCCAGGCGTGGTTTCTGTGACTGAAATCTACAACTTCTATAAAGCACATGGTTATAAAACCGTCGTGATGGGCGCAAGCTTCCGTAACGTAGGTGAAATCATTGAGCTGGCAGGTTGTGACCGCCTGACTATCTCTCCAGCGCTGCTGAAAGAGCTGTCTGAATCACAAGGCGAATTAGTGTGTAAACTGAAAGATGAAGGTAAAACTCAAGAGCCAGGCGCTAAACTGACTGAAGCTGAGTTCTACTGGCAGCATAATCAAGACCCAATGGCGGTTGATAAACTGTCTGACGGTATCCGTAAGTTTGCTGTAGACCAAGAAAAACTGGAAAAAATGATCGCAGCTCTGCTGTAATTTCCTTTTTCTTAGAAAACCCAGTCAGTTGGCTGGGTTTTTTTATGCTGCGTTTTCATTGATTAAACTCTCAATTCCACATTTCGACACAAACACGACGCTGTCAGGCATTCGACCTCATGGTATGATGCACCATGTTTATCATTATTGGCTTGGTATTAATTAAGTTAGTATTTTCTCGCCAAATGAACGAATTTAAATGATTAATTTTTGAGGTTTGTATGAATGAGTTGCGCATAGGTCTGGTGTCGGTTTCTGATCGTGCTTCAGGCGGTATCTACGAAGATAAAGGGATCCCAGCACTGGAGGAGTGGCTAACGAAAACCATCACCACGCCTTTTCGTTTAGAAACTCGTTTGATCCCTGATGAGCAAGTCATGATAGAGCAAACGTTGTGTGAGCTGGTGGATGAATTTTCCTGTCATTTAGTCCTGACCACAGGCGGCACAGGTCCTGCTCGTCGAGATGTCACCCCAGATGCAACGCTTGCAGTTGCCGATCGCGAAATGCCTGGCTTTGGTGAGCAGATGCGCCAAATTAGCCTGAAGTTCGTGCCGACGGCGATTTTATCTCGCCAAGTTGGCGTGATCCGCAATCAGTCACTGATTTTAAACTTACCGGGGCAGCCAAAGGCGATTGCTGAAACCCTAGAAGGGCTGAAAGATAAAGAAGGAAATGTGCTGGTATCAGGCATTTTTGCGAGTGTGCCATACTGCATTCAACTACTTGATGGCCCATACATTGAAACAGACGAAAGCATCGTTAAAGCTTTCCGACCAAAGTCGGCTATTCGCACAGCCGAGTAATCCCTTCTAAAAAATCAGGCAGAACGTGATGTCTGCCTGATAATTCTTGTTACAGTTTTCTTTCTGTCTATTTAGCTTAACAGGCTATCGACTCAGCTGCGTTGGCCAATTGGCAGGATGGTTTTGCCATACTGCTCATTTAAGATCTCAGCGACAGCCAGATAGAATGCGCTCGCTCCACAGATAATTCCTTCATAGCCCGCATATTGAAGCAGAGTGGAATCGTTGGTCAAATTACCCACCGCTAACATTGCAAACAGTACGGTTAGGCTGCCAAAGATAAATTGCAGCACAAAATTTGCTTTGAAGGTGCCTAAGAACATAAAGAAAGTAAAGATCCCCCATAAGAGAAGGAACATCCCTAAAAATGTAGGGTCAGTTGCTTCAGCTAATCCCATGGTCGGTAAAAACAGCAGACCAACTAACGCAAGCCAAAAGAAGCCGTAAGAGGTAAATGCAGTCGCACCGAACGTATTACCTTTCTTATATTCAATAAGCCCAGCAATCACTTGCGCGATACCACCATAGAAAATCCCCATACTTAAAATCACAGATGAGAGAGGGAAAAAGCCTGCATTATGAATATTCAGCAGGATTGTTGTCATACCAAAGCCCAATAAACCGAGTGGGCCTGGATTGGCAAGCGAACTAGATTGCATATAACCTCTGGTGAAGTATTTAAAAATCAAATAGATACAATAAACTTTTGTAGCCCCATAGGACGGGGAGGCGCATAATACGCAGTTTTAATTGTCGAAACAATGATCAAGAGACGGGTTTTTTTGCATTAAATGTAAAACTTTTTTAGTTTTGCCCCTTGATGAATGAATTTGTGACCCCATCTTTAAGACATCAACAGTTATCAATCTAAATTATTGCGAATTGCAAAAAGAATTAAGGTTGCAAAAAAAATCAAGGTTGAAGTAAAAACTCCCTTGAAAATGAAATATTGAGCCTTATATAGATTGATATCGAAATTAAATGAAAAGAATTCCTTTGGAGGCGTTTTAAATGGGTAAAATTATTGGTATCGATTTAGGTACAACTAACTCATGCGTTGCAATTATGGATGGCACTACTGCGCGTGTTCTTGAGAACAGCGAGGGTGATAGAACTACTCCTTCCATCATTGCATATACACAAGATGGTGAAATTTTAGTTGGTCAGCCAGCAAAACGTCAGGCTGTCACTAACCCAGAAAATACATTATTTGCGATCAAACGTTTGATCGGTCGTCGTTTCCAAGACGAAGAAGTTCAGCGCGACGTGTCTATCATGCCATACAAAATTGTAGCGGCTGATAACGGTGATGCGTGGTTAGATGTGAAAGGCCAAAAAATGGCACCGCCACAAGTTTCTGCTGAAGTGCTGAAAAAAATGAAGAAAACAGCGGAAGACTATCTGGGTGAACCAGTAACTGAAGCGGTTATCACTGTTCCAGCTTACTTTAACGATGCTCAGCGTCAAGCAACCAAAGATGCGGGTCGTATCGCTGGTTTAGAAGTAAAACGTATCATCAACGAACCAACAGCAGCAGCGCTGGCTTACGGTTTAGATAGAGAAGTTGGCAACCGTACTATCGCGGTTTACGACTTAGGTGGTGGTACATTCGACTTATCAATCATCGAAATCGATGAAGTTGATGGCGAAAAAACCTATGAAGTTCTGGCAACTAACGGTGACACTCACTTAGGTGGTGAAGACTTCGATACTCGTTTAATCAACTATTTAGTTGACGAGTTTAAGAAAGAACAAGGTGTTGATCTGCGTAACGATCCACTGGCAATGCAACGTCTGAAAGAGTCTGCTGAAAAAGCAAAAATTGAGCTGTCTTCTGCTCAACAAACTGACGTTAACCTGCCATACATCACAGCAGATGCGACAGGTCCAAAACACATGAACATCAAAGTGACTCGTGCAAAACTGGAGTCACTGGTAGAAGATTTAGTTAAACGTTCTATGGAGCCAGTTAAAGTTGCTCTGCAAGACGCTGGTTTAAGTGTAGGTGACATCAACGACGTTATCTTAGTTGGTGGTCAGACTCGTATGCCAATGGTTCAGAAAGTTGTTGCTGATTTCTTTGGTAAAGAACCACGTAAAGACGTTAACCCAGACGAAGCCGTTGCAATGGGTGCAGCAGTACAAGGTGGTGTATTAGCGGGTGATGTTAAAGACGTTCTGTTACTTGACGTAACTCCACTGTCTTTAGGTATCGAAACCATGGGTGGCGTGATGACTTCGTTAATTTCGAAGAACACCACAATCCCAACTAAACACAGCCAAGTGTTCTCTACTGCAGAAGATAACCAAGCAGCCGTGACCATTCACGTACTGCAAGGTGAGCGTAAACGTGCGAGTGATAACAAATCACTGGGTCAGTTTAACTTAGATGGTATTCAAGCAGCGCCACGCGGTATGCCGCAAATCGAAGTGACTTTTGACATCGATGCGGACGGTATCCTGCATGTTTCTGCGAAAGACAAAAACAGCGGTCGCGAGCAAAACATCACCATTAAGGCATCTTCTGGTCTGAATGACGAGGAAATCGAAAAAATGGTACGTGACGCAGAAGCTAACGCTGAAGCAGACCGTAAATTTGAAGAGTTAGTGCAGGTTCGCAACCAAGCAGACCAACTGATTCACGGTACTCGTAAACAAATCGAAGAAGCAGGCGACAAATTACCAGCTGAAGATAAAGCGAACATCGAAAAAGCAACTTCAGAATTAGAAGTCGCTTCTAAAGGTGAAGATAAAGCTGAAATCGAAGCGAAAATCCAAGCGCTGGTAACGGCATCTGCGAAACTTCTGGAAATTGCACAGCAACAAGCTCAAGCGGGCGCTGCGGGTGCAGGTGCAGAAGCGAAGAAAGATGACGATGTTGTTGACGCTGAATTCGAAGAAGTTAACGACAAAGACAAAAAATAAGGCCCTTAGCGGGCGCAGTGACTATCGCAATAATGTTAAATAGTGACTGATACCGGACACGGGCGTTGAGGGAACTCTGCGCCCGTGTCTGCATGTTAAGGGAAAAATAAATGGCGAAAAGAGATTTTTATGAGGTTTTAGGCCTCGAAAAAAATGCTTCAGAAAAAGACATTAAGCGAGCGTATAAGCGCTTAGCAATGAAATACCATCCTGACCGCAATCAGGAAAACAAAGATGAATCTGAAGAGAAATTCAAAGAGATAAAAGAAGCTTACGAAGTCCTGTCCGATGAGCAAAAACGTGCCGCTTACGATCAATATGGCCATGCCGCGTTTGAACAAGGCGGTATGGGTGGCGGAGGTGGATTCGGCGGCTTTGGTGGCGGCGATTTCAACAGTGATATTTTTGGTGACATCTTCGGTGACATTTTTGGTGGCGGTCGTCGTCAACAGCGCCCAAGCCGTGGTTCTGATCTGCAATACAACATGGAACTGACTCTTGAAGAAGCAGTCCGTGGAGTGACCAAAGAGATCCGTATTCCAACGCTCGAAAGCTGTGACGTGTGCCACGGTAGCGGTGCAAAACCAGGCACTAGCGCAGATACATGCCAAACCTGTCACGGTATGGGCCAAGTACACATGCGCCAAGGTTTCTTCTCAGTACAACAACCTTGCCCAACCTGTCACGGTCGCGGGAAAGTTATCAAAGACCCATGCAACAAATGTCATGGCCAAGGTCGCGTTGAAAAATACAAAACCTTATCCGTTAAGATCCCTGCAGGGGTTGATACGGGTGACCGTGTTCGTTTATCCGGTGAAGGTGAAGCCGGTGCGAATGGTGCACCAGCAGGGGATTTATTCGTTCAAATGCATGTTTTACCTCACGATATTTTTGAGCGTGATGGTAATAACTTACATTGTGAAGTGCCAATCAACTTTGCAGCAGCAGCGCTGGGCGGCGAAATTGAAGTCCCAACCCTTGATGGTCGCGTTAAACTGAAAATTCCTGCGGAAACCCAAACGGGCAAAACGTTCCGTATGAAAGGTAAGGGCGTGAAGTCAGTACGTGGTGGTATGCAAGGTGATTTAATGTGTCACATTGTTGTCGAAACCCCAGTCAAACTGAATGAGAAACAAAAAGAGTTACTCAGAGAGTTTGGTGAGTCGTTAGGCGGTACGGGTGGCGAGAAAAATAGCCCACGTTCAAAACGCTTCTTAGATGGCGTGAAAAAATTCTTTGATGATTTAACCAATAAATAAGGGTTAATCGCTAAGTTAAGAATCATGGCTGATCCAGTGAAAAACTGAATCAGCCATTTTTTTATTTCACAGTTTCACCGCTGGCAACCACGGTTTTACGAACTTGATCGGCAAATTGTAGAGCCTCTTTCACAATCGCATTTTCATCAACTGTGAGTACTTTGCGGTCTTCCATTAATAGGTTTCCATCCACAATGGTATGGCGTACATTGGAAGCATTCGCGCCATAAACCAGTGCGGCATAAGGGCTATACATCGGAACCATATTCGGTGATTTTGTATCGACAACGATAATATCTGCCAATTTCCCCGCTTCTAGAGAGCCTAACTTATCTTCCATGTGAATGGCTTTTGCGGAGCCTTTGGTCGCTAATTCAACCACGGTAATGGGCGGCATTGCAGCTCTATCTTTATTTTCGAGCTTATGAATTTTACCTACTAAATTTAGTTCATTCATGGTTGTTAAGGTATTGCTGGACATCGGACCATCGGTTCCTAAGCCTACACGAACTCCTTTTGCTAACATCGCGGTCACTGGTGCAACACCTTTGGCTGATTTGGTATTCGCACTGACATTATGAGCCACTCCAACATCATACTGTTTGAGTAGGTTGATATCGTTTTCATCAACCATAATGGCATGAGCCGCAATGACTTTGTTATTCAATGCACCGATATCAGCCATATATTGAACCGGGCTTTTTCCGCCAGTACGCTTGGCAATTTCTTCTTGTTCTCGATCGGTTTCCGCTAAGTGGATCATCACGGGAACATTAAGTTCTTGAGAAAGTTTAGCAATTTTCTGTAGATGCTCAGTGGTATTGGTATAAGGTGCGTGAGGAGCAAAAGCTGGCGTAATGCGCGGGTGGTCTTTGTATTGGTTGATAAAATTCACCGCATAAGCGATACCTTCATCAGCATTTTTAGCATCGGCAACAGGGAATTTGATCACAGATTCCCCAAGGATCGCTCGCATACCAATTTTATCGACAGTTTTCGCAACTTCATCTTCAAAATAGTACATATCCACGTAAGTTGTAACGCCACCTTTGACCATTTCGACGTTGGCTAAGTTAGCGCCTACTCGCACCATTTCACGGGAAACCATCTTGCTCTCTAATGGGAAGATATAGCGGTGCAAACGGTCGGGGACATCGTCGGCAAGGGAACGAAATACAGTCATTGATGCGTGAGTATGGGTATTGATTAACCCTGGCATGACTATATCGCCATCAACATTTAGCCGTTTTTTGGCGGTATATTGTGTGGCAAGCTCAGGGCCGCCAACAGCGATAATTTTATTTTTATCAATAACAACAGTCCCATTCTCAATAACTTGATTATTGGCATCCATTGTCAAAACAGTACCATCAACAATGATTAAATCCGCTGGAGTGGTGGCAAGTGCCGCGATAGGTGCTGCCATCATCGATATGGCAACGAGAGATCGGAGTAATGTCATTTTTACCTCATGACTCAATGAAAAATAGGGCTAAAAATTATTTGTATCAAATATTATGGGCATCAAATATAGGATGTAAAACTTATCTTCTAAGCACCGCTATCTTAACTGGATAGTTTCGCCAGTAACACCCCAAGTAAGATGACAATACAGGCGAGGACTCGCATTCCATTAAATTTCTCTTTAAGAAATACAATGGAAAGAAACATAGCAAAAAGGACACTAGTTTCACGAATAGCAGCAACGAGTACGATGGGGGCTTGGCTCATTGCCCAGATTGCGATGCCGTAACTAATTAGCTGCATTAACCCGCCAAGCAACCCTGAGCGCCAATATTGCCTAAACCCGTGTAGTAATGAACTTTTGTATTTCATCACTCCGGGGATGGCGAGTACCGCACCATTTAATAAAAACAGCCATAGGGTATAAACAACGGGATCTTGGCTGGCTCTAGCGCCATATCCATCCGAGAGGGTATAACAAGCCGTAAAAAAGGCAGTGCACAATGCAAAGCTAAGCGCTTTACCTTTGATATTCAACGTAAATTTTCGACCTGCAAACGCGATGGCTACCACGCCTGAAATGATGAAAATAATCCCTACAAAACTCATAAATGGTAAGGATTCATTGAATAAAACAATACTTAATAACGCGGTGATTAAAGGGGCTGAGCCGCGAGAAATAGGGTAAATTTGGCTGAGGTCACCATGGTTATAAGCTTGGCTGAGAAAATAGATATAACCGATGTGAAATAATACTGACAAAGCTAGCCACGGGACGGCATCGGGAGATGGCAGCCCAAACCAAAAGAGAGCTGGAATAGTTAAAATTCCAGAAAAAACGGCAATCATTATCAAACCAAAGAAGCGGTCATTACCAAATTTAACCAGAGCATTCCAACTGGCATGGCAAAACGCAGCAAACAGCACAGAAAGCAGTACGTATAGGGACATAATATAGAGAGATAGTGATTGCTTAAGAGTGGCTCGAGTATCACATAAAGCGTCTTTTTTATGAAGAGGCACGCAAGGAAGAGAGGGCAGGTACTTTTATTTTTGCGAAGGGCTTCGAAAATAAAAAAATAAACGATTTTTTGGACTATCGATAATGGTCATTTTTCATTAGTCTCTAAAAAAGTTGAATATTTAAAGCGCTTTACTCAGTAAATTTATTGTTGGTTTTTAGAATAGTTGCCTATAGTTAAATTAACGATTCATTATCATTCGTCGTGATCTCGATTGTTAAATACTCGGAAATTACGATCATTAATGGATAAATAAACGATTTTTTACGAATTAATGATTATCATAATATTAACATTCAAAAGTATTTTTTGGGGTTATTCATATGACAGCAATTATTCGTAAATTTTTAAAGTTAGAAGCAGCAGGAGGGCTACTCCTAATTATTGCTGCCATTGTCGCTTTAATAATGGCTAATACGCCATTACAAGGAGCTTATCAGCAATTTTTAGATATTCCGGTAGCCATTAAAATCTCAACATTTGAATTAGATAAACCTCTGATTCTATGGATTAATGATTTCTTAATGGCTGTGTTTTTCCTGGTTGTTGGTTTAGAGGTAAAGCGCGAGTTATTGGAAGGATCCCTGGCGGGACGTGATAAAGCGATATTTCCGGCAATTGCGGCTGTGGGTGGAATGATTGCACCAGCGTTAGTTTACTTAGTGTTCAATGGTGCTGACGATATTACTCGTCAAGGTTGGGCTATCCCTGCAGCAACAGATATTGCATTCGCGTTGGGTGTGATGGCGTTATTGGGTAAGCGTGTTCCTACAGAGCTCAAAGTATTTTTATTGGCATTAGCTATCATTGATGACCTTGGTGTCATTGTGATCATTGCCTTTTTCTATACCAGCTCAGTTTCTGTCGTCGCATTGAGTTTAGCTGCACTGTGTGTGGCAATACTGTGTCTAATGAACTGGCGACGAGTTGAAAATACAGCAGCTTATTTGGTGATAGGCCTAATCTTGTGGGTTTGTATTCTGAAATCAGGTGTTCATGCCACTCTGGCAGGAGTGATTGTTGGTTTCTTAATTCCATTAAGAGGGACTAATAATACAAAACCGTCGGAAGAATTAGAGCATGTGCTGCACCCTTGGGTTGTTTATCTCATATTGCCTATCTTTGCATTTGCAAATTCAGGCGTACAGCTCAATGGCGTCACCTTTGATGGTTTAATGAGCCCATTACCACTTGGTGTCGCAGCGGGTTTGATACTGGGCAAACCAGTCGGTATTTTCTTATTTAGTTGGATTTCGGTAAAAGTAGGGTTGGCTAAATTGCCAGCATCGATTAACTTGAAGCAAGTGTTTGCTGTTTCTGTGCTTTGTGGAATCGGTTTTACTATGTCTATTTTTATCACCGGGCTCGCTTTTGAAGGGCTTGATGAAGTGTATAGTACCTACTCGAGACTGGGCATTTTAATCGGTTCAACAACAGCTGCATTGTTAGGGTACTTTATGTTAAGGGTAGTGTTACCGAAACCAAAAGTTTCGCACAGTGATGCAAAATAAACATAATAGACGTAATTATTAGTAAGAATTTTCGAGTTAATCTTCTATGATATGCCCGCGGTATGAGTTGCATACTGCGGGTATTTTAACTTATAACTCCCGATTACGGGGTACGGGTAAAGCGTATGGTCATTATGCACTGCGGTCATTATTGGCGATACAAAAGGAATCGATATGCGGGTTTCACATCTTAATTTTAACCACCTTTACTATTTCTGGCATGTTTGCAAAGAAGGCTCTGTTGTCGGTGCTGCCGAGGCTCTTTACCTGACTCCACAGACAATTACTGGGCAAATTAAAGCACTCGAAGAACGGTTAGGTGGAAAATTATTTAAACGCCAAGGTCGGGGGCTAGTGCCTTCAGAGCTGGGACAACTGATTTTTCGTTATGCTGACAAAATGTTTATGCTCAGCCAAGAAATGCTGGATATCGTCAACTACAGCCGAGAATCTAACCTACTGTTTGATGTGGGCGTGGCTGACGCATTATCGAAACGTTTAGTCAGCCGTGTACTAGAAACAGCAGTTGTAGAACATGAGCAAATTCATTTACGTTGCTTTGAATCAACTCATGAGCTGTTACTGGAGCAATTAAGCCAGCACAAGCTGGATATGATTTTATCGGATTGCCCTGTGGACTCTTCACAACAAGAGGGGCTGTTCTCTGTTAAATTAGGCGAATGCAGCGTCAGTTTTTTCTGCCGTCAGCCAGTACCGAAGAAACCATTCCCTGAATGTCTAGAAGAGCGCAGGTTATTAATTCCAGGGCGTCGTTCGATGCTTGGTCGCCATTTATTAACATGGATCCGCAATAAAAACCTACAAGTTGAAGTACTTGGTGAATTTGATGATGCTGCATTAATGAAAGCATTCGGAATGTATCACAATGCCATTTTCGTGGCGCCATCTTTGTATGCGAAAGATATTTTTGCTGATAATGAAGTGCAGGAAATTGGCCGCTTAGATAGTGTTAAAGAAGAGTATTACGTGATTTTTGCGGAAAGAATGATCCAGCACCCAGCAGTACAACGTGTCTGTAACAAAGATTTTTCTGAGTTATTTTCTGCGCCGTTCGATAATTTAGAACAGAAAGTTTAGAACACGAAAGTGTGAGGCAAGAAATTAGCAGACAAAAAAACCGGCCTAAGCCGGTTTTTTATAATCAAGAAGCGAAATTACATTGCTTTGATTTGAGCAACTAAGTTAGCTTTATGACGTGCTGCTTTGTTTTTGTGGATCAGGCCTTTGCTAGCGTGGCGATCAACAAGAGGTTGCATGTCATTGAATGCTTTCTGAGCTGCTTCTTTATCGCCTGCAGCGATAGCAAGGTAAACTTTCTTAATAAAAGTACGTACCATAGAGCGACGGCTAGCGTTGTGCTGGCGACGTTTCTCTGATTGAACGGCACGTTTCTTAGCTGATTTGATATTAGCCAAGGTCCAACTCCCAAATGTATTCTATTGAGGACAATTTAAAGGTCAAGGAATATGCCCTTTCGCCCTTCATTTGTCAATGGATTTGTGCAAATAAACATCGTGTACTTCGATGTCAATGCGTTGTGAATGGTGCAAGATTCTACCAGCAAATATCAGAAGAATACAGATCTGCGCGTGAAAAAAAGCATAATTGATAGAAGATATTTTAAATCATTTTTCAGAAAAAATTTTTTTAGTGATATCAAACGTTCATTAAGATGAAATTGAATGATAACTAGAGTGTTTTTTGTACACTTGAGTTTGTTATACAAAATGGATGATAAGAAAACTATAAAAATTAAATATTTTTAGAGATCTCCGCGTCAATTTGTTGTATTGATAATCTATTGGTTATCCAAACTTTTTTGATTTACCTATGGACAATGATCGGATTCAGCAGCGCGGTGTCGTGCAGAAAGATGCTTAGCAGTGTAAAATCATCTGATTAAATAGTGTAGTGATCAAAAAAATAGGGTTTAATGAAAGCTTTTACGAACTTAGGTTAACCTTATGCGTCGTACAAGGTATAATCCTGCAATTTCCTCGGTATTGAGCCAGTTATGGAGCTAATTCGCGGTATACAAAATATCCGGTCGTACCATCATGGTTGCGTACTGACTATTGGTAATTTTGATGGTGTTCATCGTGGGCACCAAGTATTACTTCAAAATTTGAAGCTCAAGGGTAAACAGTTAGGTTTACCAACTGTTGTGATGATATTTGAACCACAACCCCTTGAATTTTTTACGGGTGATAAGGCTCCTGCGCGTTTGACACGCCTAAGAGATAAAGTGAAGTACCTTGCTGATAGCGGGGTCGATTATCTATTATGTGTGGAATTTAACCAGCATTTTGCCTCATTAACGCCAGACGCTTTTGTGTCTGACTTATTAGTCGACAAACTCGGTGTGAAATATCTCGCCATTGGTGATGATTTCCGATTCGGAAAAAATCGGATGGGGGATTTTTCTTTTTTACAGCAAGCCGGTCAAAAGTTTGGTTTTGAAGTCGCAGACACCGAAAGCTTTTGTGATTCAGGTGTGCGCGTCAGCAGCACTGCGATCCGTAAAGCGATACAAAACAACGATCTGGCATTAGCTGAAAATTTATTAGGTCACACATATCGCATTAGTGGGCGTGTGGTTCACGGTAATCAGCTAGGTCGTACGATAGGTTTTCCGACAGCAAACCTACCGTTAAAACGTTTAGTCACACCGGTGACTGGCGTGTATGCTGTAGAAGTTCATGGTCTGGGCGATAAGCCTGTACCGGGCGTTGCAAACATTGGCACACGTCCAACGGTATCTGGAAAAGGTACCCAGTTAGAAGTCCATCTGATTGATGCACATATGGATTTATATGGGCGTCATATTGATGTTGTGTTACGTAAAAAATTACGTGACGAACAGCGGTTTGCTTCGTTGGACGCGCTGAAGGAGCAAATTGCTAATGATGTAGTTGCAGCCAGAGAATATCTCGCAGCAATTGGAATCAGATAATTTAGCGGAAAATTGGAACTGAGAATCGATGAGTGACTATAAAAATACCCTGAATCTACCAGAAACAGGGTTCCCAATGCGTGGCGATCTCGCTAAACGCGAACCACAGATGTTAGAGCGCTGGTACAAAGAAGGTTTGTATCAGGCAATCCGTAAAGCAAAATCGGGCAAGAAAACCTTTATTCTGCACGATGGTCCTCCGTATGCTAACGGCAGTATTCATATTGGTCACTCAGTAAACAAAATTCTCAAAGATATTATTATTAAATCCAAAGGGCTGGCGGGCTTTGATTCCCCATACATCCCTGGTTGGGATTGCCATGGCTTACCTATTGAACACAAAGTTGAACAAATCGTAGGTAAACCAGGGGAAAAAGTTTCCGCCGCTGAATTTCGTGCAAAATGCCGTGAATATGCCAAAGAGCAAATTGAAGGGCAAAAAGCTGATTTTATCCGCTTAGGTGTGTTGGGTGAGTGGGACAAACCTTACCTGACCATGGATTTTAAAACCGAAGCGAACATCATCCGTGCTCTGGCGAAAACCGTTGCAAATGGTCATTTAGTGAAAGGGGCAAAACCCGTTCACTGGTGTACAGCATGTGGTTCCTCATTGGCTGAAGCGGAAGTCGAGTATTACGACAAAACATCCCCATCTATCTACGTTCGCTTCCCTGCGGTAGATAGCAAAGCCGTTTGCGAAAAATTTGGTGTTTCTAGCGATAAAACGCCATCTTTAGTGATCTGGACGACAACGCCTTGGACGTTACCAGCTAACCGTGCAATCTCTCTGAACCCAGAGTTCAAATACTCTCTGGTGGATGCGAATGGTGATTTAGTCATTCTAGCAACTGACTTAGTTGAAGAAGTCATGAAGACTGTCGGTGTTGAGTCATGGACAGTATTAGGCGAGTGCGAAGGTAGTGCATTAGAGTTACTTCGTTTTGCTCATCCATTTATGGGCTTTGATGTGCCTGCAATTTTAGGTGACCACGTTACGCTAGATGCGGGTACAGGTGCGGTACATACAGCGCCAGGTCATGGTCCTGAAGACTATGTTGTTGGACAAAAATATGGTTTAGAAACAGCGAACCCAGTGGGTCCAGATGGCTGCTTCTTGCCAAATACTTACCCAGGTTTAGATGGTTTATTTATTTTCAAAGCTAATGATGTGGTGCTGGAAATTCTGAACGAGAAAGGCTTATTGATGTACAAGAAAGCTATCTCTCACAGCTATCCATGTTGCTGGCGCCATAAAACCCCAGTTATTTTCCGTGCGACACCACAATGGTTTATCGGCATGGATAAAAACGGTCTGCGTGAACAATCTCTGAAAGAGATCGACATTGTTCAGTGGATCCCAGGTTGGGGGCGTGCACGTATCGAGTCAATGGTTGAAAACCGCCCTGACTGGTGTATCTCACGTCAACGTACTTGGGGTACCCCAATGTCGTTATTCGTGCACAAAGAGACTGAAGAACTACATCCACGTACTTTAGAGCTGATGGAAGAAGTCGCTAAGCGCGTTGAAGTTGATGGTATCCAAGCATGGTGGGATTTAGACCCTGCTGAATTGCTGGGCGCTGATGCTGAAACTTATCGTAAAGTACCAGACACTTTAGACGTTTGGTTCGATTCAGGATCCACCCACTTTGCTGTGGTTGATGCTCGTCCTGAATTCCATGGTAACTCCGCAGATATGTATCTGGAAGGTTCTGACCAACATCGTGGTTGGTTCATGTCTTCTCTGATGCTGTCTACTGCGATGAAAGGCAAAGCACCTTACCGCCAAGTTCTGACCCACGGTTTTACCGTTGATGGTCAAGGTCGTAAGATGTCTAAATCTTTAGGTAATACAGTGAGTCCGCAAGATGTGATGAACAAGCTGGGCGCTGATATCCTGCGTCTGTGGGTGGCATCAACTGACTATACGGGCGAAATCGCTGTATCTGATGAAATTTTAAAACGTGCAGCAGACTCTTATCGCCGTATCCGTAATACCGCGCGCTTCTTACTGGCAAACTTAAATGGTTTCAACCCAGAAACCGATATGGTGAAACCAGAAGATATGGTGGTGTTAGATCGCTGGGCGGTTGGTCGTGCATTAGAAGCACAGAAAGAGATTACGAAAGCGTACGATGAGTATGATTTCTTAGGTGTTATCCAACGCTTAATGCATTTCTGCTCTATCGAGATGGGCTCGTTCTATCTGGATATTATCAAAGACCGCCAGTACACCGCGAAAAGTGATAGCGTTGCGCGTCGTAGCTGCCAAACTGCACTGTTCCATATTGTGGAAGCGTTGGTTCGTTGGATTGCACCGGTTCTGTCCTTCACATCTGATGAAATCTGGAACGAATTACCGGGCAAACGCGCTCAATTCGTTCTCACTGAAGAGTGGTATAACGGCTTATTTGGTTTAGACGAATCTGAAGCGATGAATGATGGTTTCTGGTCTGAACTGTTAGCCGTACGTGGCGAAGTGAACAAAGTTCTGGAACAAGCGCGTACAGACAAGCACATTGGTGGTTCGTTAGAAGCTTCGGTAACGTTATATGCGGATAGCACATTAGCTGCTAAGTTAAATAGCTTAGGCGATGAACTGCGTTTTGCGCTGTTAACATCTCAAGCGAATGTGGCTGATATTGCAACGGCGCCTGCGGATGCACAAGACAGTGAACTGAAAGGCCTGAAAATTGCCTTCAGTAAAGCGGCTGGGGAAAAATGTCCTCGTTGCTGGCATTATGCAAGTGATATTGGTGCAGCGGCAGAACAACCTGAAATCTGTGGTCGCTGTGTGACTAACGTAGCCGGAAACGGTGAATTACGTAAGTTTGCTTAATGAAGACACCTATTTGTTCTACTGGTTTGCGTTGGCTGTGGCTGACGGTTGTGATTATCGTTGCAGATTTAGCAATTAAGCAATTGGTCTTAAAAGAGCTGACTCTGTACGATCCACACCCTTTAATTCCGTACTTTAACCTTATGTACGCTCAAAACTTTGGTGCGGCATTTAGTTTCCTGGCGGATAAAGGCGGCTGGCAGCGCTGGTTCTTTGCTGGAATAGCTATTGCCATCTCCATTACGTTAATGGTGATGATGTATCGCCAAAGTGTGAAAAAACGCCTGAGCAATATTGCTTATGCGTTAATTATTGGTGGTGCGATCGGTAATTTATTTGACCGTTTAGTGCATGGCTTTGTGGTTGACTACATTGATTTTTATGTTGGCAACTGGCACTGGCCGACCTTTAACTTGGCGGATATGGCCATTTGTATTGGTGCGGCATTGGTGATTTTTGAAGGCTTTTTGCCGGATAAACCCAAACAGCAAGATGCTAAATAGAACAGATAGTGCGATAGGTTGATAAAACCCAATATTGCATATTAATCATCTCAGCCCGACGATAGTCGGGCTGAACTTTATGATAAAAAACAGGTTTAGATTATGTCTACTCAAATACAGGCGCAGAGTTCTGTTTTACTGCATTTCACTCTGAAATTAGAAGATGGCTCCACGGCAGATTCTTCTCACGCACAAGGAAAGCCTGCGTTGTTTGCTCTTGGAAATGATTCACTGTCGCCAGAATTAGAAGCGCAACTGATTGGGCTATCTGAAGGTGAAAAGAAAACATTTTCCTTAGCTGGGGATACGGTATTCGGGAAACATAATCCAGACTTAGTGCAATACTTTTCATTGCGTGATTTTATGGAAACGGGGATCCCTGAAATTGGTACCATCATGCTGTTTACGGGCATGAATGGAAGCGAAATGCCGGGTGTCGTGAAGGCAATCGAAGGGGAATCAATTACTGTTGATTTTAACCATCCTCTTGCTGAGCAACAAATTACCTTTGAAATTGAAGTGCTAGAAATAGACCCACAATTGGAGAGTCACCATGCAAATATTAATGGCTAATCCTCGTGGATTTTGTGCGGGTGTTGACCGTGCAATCAGTATTGTTGAACGCGCCTTAGAAATTTATGGCGCACCGATTTACGTTCGCCATGAAGTGGTGCATAACCGCTATGTGGTTGACGATTTACGCCAGCGTGGCGCTATCTTCATTGAAGAAATCTCTGAAGTTCCCGATGGCTCTATTCTAATTTTCTCAGCTCATGGCGTTTCACAAGCCATTCGCCAAGAAGCCCGTTCCCGCGATTTAACCATGTTATTTGATGCGACCTGCCCATTAGTGACTAAAGTGCATATGGAAGTGGCTCGTGCAAGCCGTAAAGGCAAAGAAGCGATTTTAATCGGTCACGCAGGGCACCCTGAAGTGGAAGGGACAATGGGGCAATACAATAACCCTGAAGGGGGAATGTATCTCGTTGAAAGCCCAGAAGACGTTTGGAAGCTACAGGTAAAAGATGAAAACAACCTGAGTTTTATGACGCAAACGACGCTTTCAGTGGATGATACCTCCGATGTGATTGATGCGCTCACCCGTCGATTCCCTAATATTGTTGGACCTCGCAAAGACGATATTTGCTATGCAACCACGAACCGCCAAGAAGCGGCACGTGAGCTCGCAGAAAAAGCCGATATCGTGCTAGTTGTTGGTTCGAAAAACTCGTCCAACTCAAACCGTTTAGCTGAATTAGCGTCTCGAATGGGGAAAGCCGCATTTCTGATTGATGGTGCTGAAGATATTCAAACCGAGTGGTTAAAAGATAAGAAAATTATCGGATTGACTGCGGGGGCATCCGCGCCAGATATTTTAGTCCGCCAAGTGATTGATAGACTGAAAGAGCTGGGTGCCGACTCCGTGGTTGAGCTACAAGGGCGAGAAGAAAATATCGTTTTTGAAGTACCAAAAGAGCTGCGTGTGGACGTTAAAGAAATTAATTAATACATTGATTTTATTATAGTAGCGGCTGATTTGGCCGCTGCTGTTTTCTATTTTGTCAGCACCCCATCCCATATCAATACAATTTTTTCTGATAATCATCCCCCTCTCTACGGTTTTATTAATATCTCCAGATTAGTGCTGGCGTCCCGATTCAAGTTTCTTTAAGGTATAACCAAGATTTTATTTTGGTTTTCGCCTCAATATTTACGAAAGGATCAAAAATGGCAGATTCAACTGTACGCGTTGCGATTGTCGGTGCGGGTGGGCGCATGGGGCGCCAATTAATTCAAGCAGCACAAGAACAAGACGGAATTCAACTTGGTGCAGCTATTGAGCGTGAAGGCTCTTCGCTTATTGGCACCGATGCGGGTGAACTGGCGGGAATTGGGCAAATTGGTGTGAAAGTCGTTGGTCACTTAGATTCTGTCGTTAATGATTTTGATGTACTGATTGATTTCACCCGTCCTGAAGGTACCTTACAATATTTAGCGTTCTGTCAATCTCACCAAAAAGGCATGGTCATTGGGACCACAGGATTTGATGAACAAGGAAAATTGGCTATTGCTGAAGCCGCAAAATCTATCCCAATTGTCTTCGCTGCCAACTTTAGCGTTGGTGTGAATCTGGTGCTGAAATTACTGGAAAAAGCGGCGAAAGTGATGGGAGATTACACCGATATTGAAATTATTGAAGCCCATCATCGTCATAAAGTTGATGCCCCTTCAGGCACTGCGTTGGCGATGGGGGAATCTATCGCGGATGCATTAGGAAAAGATCTGAAAGAGTGTGCGGTGTATGCACGTGAAGGCTATACCGGAGAGCGTGAGCCGGGCACGATTGGTTTTGCTACTGTACGTGCTGGCGATATTGTTGGTGAGCACACTGCAATGTTTGCTGATATTGGCGAGCGTGTAGAGATAAGCCACAAGGCTTCCAGTCGTATGACCTTTGCTAAAGGCGCGATAAGAGCATCATCTTGGGTTAATGCCAAGAAAGATGGGTTGTACAATATGAAAGATGTCCTTAATCTTGATGATTTGTAGTTTTTTATAAAATAAATTTTCATTTAAAATCAGATGGCTTCGTTTGAAGTCTCTGATTTATCGTAATCTATTTATTTAATTTAATTAAATCCGTTGTTTTCTATTATCTTTGTGTCATTTTTTCTCTTTTTTACTCAAAAATTGCACTTTAGATCCTCCCTTGTCTGCGCTATTATCCATTTTGCACTTTTCTTCGCTATTAACCGTTTGCGTTTTTACCCATGAATAGTTATTTCATTAGCCTTCTATAGAAAAAATAGGTAAGAATGCAAAAAAGTAAGCTAAAAGTGAAAAAAATGCATTTTTTTCTAGACAAGACTCTATCCCATCATTAGAATGCGCGCAATTTGCCAAAAATTTGCTTAAAAACTCATTTTGGCATTGATTTAGATCGCAAAATCTGAATTAATATGCAAAAAATATGATTGATTATTCTCCGGAGGATGTTTTGATTAAGTCAGCTATATTGGTTCTGGAAGACGGAACCCAATTCCACGGGCGCGCCATTGGTGCTGAAGGGGCCGCTATTGGAGAAGTCGTTTTCAATACTTCAATGACCGGATATCAAGAAATAATTACTGACCCTTCCTATTCCCGCCAAATTGTTACTCTCACTTATCCCCATATTGGTAATGTCGGCACTAATGCTGATGACGAAGAATCTCCTAACGTACACGCTCAAGGCCTTATCATTCGCGACTTACCATTAATTTACAGTAACTTTCGTGGTCAGGAAGGCTTGTCTGAATATCTGAAACGCCACAATGTGGTGGCTATCGCGGATATCGACACGCGCAAATTAACCCGCCTGTTAAGAGAAAAAGGCGCACAAAACGGTTGTATCATCGCAGGGGATAACCCAGATGCGGCGTTGGCTTTAGAAAAAGCACGCAGCTTCTCAGGTTTAAATGGCTTAGATTTAGCAAAAGAAGTTTGCACCAAAGAGATTTACAGCTGGACTCAACGCTCTTGGAACTTAGAAGAAGGGCAACCAGCAGCAAGCAAAGAAGATGAGCTGCCATTACACGTTGTTGCTTACGATTTTGGTGCAAAGCGCAATATTCTGCGTATGTTAGTTGACCGTGGGTGCCGCTTAACCGTCGTTCCGGCAACAACACCAGCAGAAACGGTGTTAGCGATGAACCCAGATGGGATTTTCTTATCAAACGGCCCTGGCGACCCAGCCCCTTGTGACTACGCTATCAACGCTATCCAAGAATTCTTAAAAACTGAAATCCCCGTATTTGGCATTTGCTTGGGTCACCAATTGCTAGCATTAGCAAGTGGTGCCAATACCGTGAAGATGAAGTTTGGTCACCACGGTGCTAACCACCCAGTTAAAGATTTAGATAAAGATGTGGTGATGATCACGGCTCAAAACCACGGTTTTGCGGTTGATGAATCCACACTACCCGACACATTGCGTGTGACGCACAAATCGCTGTTTGATGGCACTTTGCAAGGTATCCATCGCACAGATAAACCTGCATTCAGTTTCCAAGGTCACCCAGAAGCCAGTTCTGGTCCTCATGATGCCGCAGGTCTTTTTGACCACTTCATTGATTTAATCAACGAATACCGTCAAAACACACCACGTTCAAACGCAAAATAATCGGGAGAAAGAAAATGGCAAAACGTACAGATATTAAAAGCATTCTGATCCTCGGTGCGGGCCCGATTGTTATCGGCCAAGCGTGTGAGTTTGACTATTCAGGTGCGCAAGCGTGTAAAGCTCTTAGAGAAGAAGGCTACCGCGTTATTCTAGTGAACTCGAACCCAGCGACTATCATGACAGACCCAGAAATGGCGGATGCAACTTACATCGAGCCAATTCACTGGGAAGTGGTACGCAAAATCATTGAAAAAGAGCGCCCAGATGCAGTATTACCAACCATGGGTGGACAAACCGCGCTGAACTGTGCCCTTGAGCTTGAACGCCAAGGTGTATTGGCTGAATTTGGCGTGACCATGATTGGTGCGACTGCGGACGCGATTGATAAAGCAGAAGACCGCCAGCGCTTTGATAAAGCGATGAAAAAAATCGGTTTAGGCACAGCGCGTTCAGGTATCGCACACACAATGGAAGAAGCTAATGCCGTCGCTGATGACGTTGGTTTCCCGTGTATCATTCGCCCATCTTTCACCATGGGGGGGTCCGGTGGTGGTATCGCGTATAACCGCGAAGAATTTGAAGAAATCTGTACTCGTGGTTTAGATTTATCTCCAACTAACGAATTATTAATCGATGAATCGTTAATTGGTTGGAAAGAGTATGAAATGGAAGTAGTTCGCGATAAGAAAGATAACTGCATTATCGTCTGCTCCATTGAAAACTTCGACGCAATGGGAATTCACACTGGTGACTCCATCACCGTCGCACCTGCGCAAACACTGACAGATAAAGAATACCAAATCATGCGTGATGCCTCGATGGCAGTACTGCGTGAAATCGGCGTTGAAACAGGCGGTTCTAACGTTCAGTTCGCCGTTAACCCGAAAGATGGTCGCTTAATTGTTATCGAGATGAACCCGCGTGTTTCTCGTTCATCCGCACTAGCGTCAAAAGCAACAGGCTTCCCAATTGCTAAGATCGCTGCAAAATTAGCGGTTGGTTACACTCTCGATGAGCTGATGAATGACATCACAGGCGGTCGTACTCCTGCGTCATTTGAACCGTCTATCGACTACGTTGTGACCAAAATCCCTCGTTTTAACTTCGAAAAATTCGCAGGAAGCAATGACCGTCTGACCACCCAAATGAAATCAGTGGGTGAGGTGATGGCTATTGGTCGCACATTCCAAGAATCTATGCAAAAAGCGCTGCGTGGTCTGGAAGTGGGCGCAACAGGCTTTGACCCGAAAGTGAGCCAGGACGACCCAGAATCGTTAACTCGCATTCGCCGTGAGCTGAAAGATGCGGGCTCCGACCGTATTTGGTACATCGCTGATGCATTCCGCGCAGGCCTATCTATCGATGGTATCTTCAATCTAACTAATATCGACCGCTGGTTCTTAGTACAAATTGAAGAGCTGGTGCGTTTAGAAAACGAAGTGGCAGAGTTAGGTATTAATGGTCTGACTAAAGATTTCTTACGCCAACTGAAGCGCAAAGGTTTTGCGGATGCGCGTTTGGCAAGTCTAGTGGGTGTGTCTGAAGCTGAATTACGTAAATTACGTCAAGGTTATGATTTACATCCAGTTTATAAGCGTGTAGATACCTGTGCGGCAGAGTTTGCGACCGACACTGCTTATATGTACTCGACTTATGAAGATGAATGCGAATCCAATCCGAACAACGACAAGCCAAAAATCATGGTATTAGGTGGCGGTCCAAACCGTATCGGACAAGGTATCGAATTCGACTACTGCTGTGTACACGCTTCATTAGCGCTGCGTGAAGATGGTTATGAAACTATCATGGTCAACTGTAACCCAGAAACGGTTTCAACAGACTACGACACTTCTGACCGCCTCTATTTCGAGCCAGTGACACTGGAAGATGTATTAGAAATCGTCCGTATCGAACAGCCGAAAGGGGTGATTGTTCAATATGGTGGTCAAACTCCACTGAAATTAGCGCGTGCATTAGAAGCCGCGGGTGTACCGGTTATTGGTACTAGTCCAGATGCGATTGACCGTGCAGAAGACCGTGAGCGTTTCCAACAAGCGGTTAATCGCTTAAACCTGAAACAGCCACAAAACGCCACTGTTGCAACTATCGAACAAGCTGTTGAAAAAGCAGCGGGTATCGGCTATCCACTGGTAGTTCGTCCATCTTACGTACTGGGCGGTCGTGCGATGGAAATCGTTTATGACGAAGTTGACCTGCGTCGCTACTTCCAAACCGCGGTGAGTGTGTCTAACGATGCGCCAGTCCTATTAGACCGCTTCCTTGATGATGCGATTGAAGTTGACGTGGATGCAATCTGCGACGGTGAAATGGTGCTGATTGGCGGAATTATGGAGCACATTGAGCAAGCGGGTGTTCACTCTGGTGACTCAGCATGTTCACTGCCAGCTTATACATTAAGCCAAGAAATTCAGGATGTGATGCGTGAACAAGTGCGCAGTCTGGCATTCGAGTTACGCGTTCGCGGTCTGATGAACGTCCAGTTTGCGGTGAAGAACAACGAAGTTTACCTGATTGAAGTGAACCCGCGTGCAGCAAGAACGGTGCCATTTGTTTCTAAAGCAACAGGCGTACCACTAGCGAAAGTTGCCGCGCGTGTTATGGCGGGTCAAACACTGACTCAGCAAGGCGTGACTGAAGAAGTCATTCCACCTTACTACTCAGTCAAAGAAGTAGTTCTGCCATTCAACAAGTTCCAAGGTGTTGACCCAATCCTCGGACCAGAAATGCGCTCAACAGGTGAAGTGATGGGTGTTGGTCGCACATTTGCTGAAGCATTTGCTAAGGCGATGTTAGGCAGCAACTCAACCATGAAGAAATCCGGTCGCGCACTGCTGTCTGTTCGTGAAGGCGATAAAACGAAAGTTGTTGATTTAGCAGCGAAACTGCTGAAACACGGTTTTGAGTTAGATGCGACTCACGGAACGGCGATTGTCTTGGGTGAAGCGGGTATTAACCCACGTTTAGTGAACAAAGTTCACGAAGGTCGTCCACACATTCAAGACCGTATTAAGAATGGAGAGTACAACTACATCGTGAATACAACGGCAGGTCGTCAAGCGATTGAAGATTCAAAACTCATTCGCGGTAGCGCACTGCGTTACAAAGTTCACTATGATACAACCCTCAACGGTGGCTTTGCGACGGCATTATCCCTGAGCGCAGACCCAACGGATAAAGTGATTTCTGTACAAGAGATGCACGCATTAATTAAATAATCATTGATTCGCTGATTATTAACCCCAGTGGCGTTATCGCCTCTGGGGTTTTTTTATGGTTAGCGAAAAGTGGAATAAATTAAAATAAATGGAAAATAGTGCACAATAGTGATTGACCCTCACGTAACGTGAGGCACTAACCTGCATTTCAGGACAGGAGGCTAAGATGCTATTTCAAGTGGGTGAGATCGCAGAGAAAACAGGATTAACCATTCGTACCCTTCATCATTATGAAGAGATTGGTTTATTACTGCCGACTGCCAGAACCGATGCAGGTTATCGACTCTATAATATGCAATGTATTGAACGTTTGACGCAAATTCAGATGCTGCGTCAGGTGGGAGTCAAACTGAAAGACATCGGTGAGTTACTTAATGGTCACAGTGGCGATATCTCTCTTTTGCTGCAAGAGCGTATTAGTCTGTTAACCGAGCAGATGAAGCAGATTGAAAAACTGCGTTCACGTCTCGAGCGGTTACAGCAGCAAATGCAACAGGGAGATAACCCCACTCAGGCTGATTGGTTTTCATTATTGGAGATGATGTCGATGTTTGATAAATATTTTACCCCTCAAGAGCTTGAGCAATTGCCACTATACACGGCGAACACATTGAAAAATCAAGAGTGGCAACAGCGGGTCGCCACAGTAAAATCGTTAATGGAAAAAGGTGAATCACCGAAATCAGCTGAAGTACAAGCGGTTGGTGTTGAGTGGATGACTGCCTTGGAAAGAGATACGGGCGGAAACCCTGATTTCTTTGCGCGTTTAAATCAAATTCACTTAACCGACAACGAGCTAATGTTCTCGACAGGGATCACCGAAGCGATCATTGACTTTGTAGCTCGGGGTTTCAGTGAGTACCAACTGTCGCGTTTTAAACCCCATTTAACCGCAGAGCAATTTACTGTTGTCAGCCAGCATTATTTTGAATCCGGCAAAGTGTGGCCTGAATTTATTTCAGGAATTTATAATGCATTGAAAGCGGGGGATGCCCCAGATTCGCCGAATGTGCAGAAGCTAGCGGGAATGTGGTTAACCATGTTTAACCAATTTACTGGGGGCGATCCGCTATTACAGGAAAAAATCCGCACGATTTATCGCGAAGATCCGGTTATTTCTCAAGGAACATGGATGACGCCAGAAATTGGGCAGTATCTGTTTTCCGCCATTAGTTTCTTATTGGCGAAGCAATAACAGCGTAAGTTAGCAATCCATTCTTGATATCAAAGTCGCGACAGAATATGCCGCGACTTTTTTGTTTTAGGTGTGTTAAGAGATTAAAAATGGACGGTTTGGACACCCATTGTTGCGGCTTGTCCACCCACATAAACTCGACTGATAGCCTGATCTTGATGAGAGATTTCCACTTGAATTTGCGAGGAACACCCCATTGCTCGCCCTTGCTCTAACAGAAAATGGGTTTCTGTGGGGAAGACATGTTTCACAAGATAGCAGCCAAGAGCACCACTGGCGCTACCGGTTGCGGACTCTTCATTAATTCCGTAGAGCGGAGCAAAATTTCGGCAATGAGCAGTAAAAGAAGGCGACTGGTTTAACTCAAAAACATGAAAACCAATCGAGTCAAATTCACGGCTCAGCTGCGCGATAGCATCATAATTAGGTTTTAAATTATCCAATTGATTGGATTGCACGGGGACTAAAATATCAGGTAATCCAGTGGAGATAATTTCAATAGGTAAACCTGTTTCTGTGATTGTCTCAGCTGGGATACCTAATGCGGCAGCGACGGTATTCACATCAGGCCCTTGGCGAGTAGCGGGGAGTGTTTGTTGCATAGTGACCCCATCAGCACTGACCGTAACATTTAAAATACCTGCTTTGGTTTTTTGGGAGTAGGTGCCAGCGGCTAATTGATTCAGTGAAAATAGGGTAAAAAAGACAGCCAATGTTGCATGTCCACAAAAGTCGACTTCACTTTCAGGGGTGAAAAAATCCACTTTAAAATCCGTTTCTTCACCCGCACTTTCTCCGGAATAGACAAACGCCGTTTCGGAAAATCCCACTTGGCGAGCAATCGTAATTTTTTGTGCATCACTGAGTTTCGGGGGATTGAGCACGACTCCGGCAGGATTTCCGCCTGTGTTATTTCGAGTAAATGAGTTTACAAGATGAACGTTAAGCGTGTGTTCATTCGTAGGTATTGCTGTGTTGTGCATAGTGGCTCCAGGGAAATTAAGCGCGTTTATTGAGTTATTTATTAGTACGAAGTGAGCGCATATTGAGAGGTAGATATGGTTTTGTAGCGGCGACCAAACACTGAAACTTGTGTTGGTCGCGTGAGATGATTTAGGCGTGCAATTTAGCTTTCTTTGCTGCCTTTCAAAGCTTTACGGTGCTTCCAGTAGACGATAATGGAGCCAATCAAACCACTGACCAACAGCACAACAGGGATGATCATCAGTGCGGTGATTACGACTTGTTCATGCTCTTTAACGAAAGGAATTTGGTTAACGGCATAGCCCAAAGTCACAATAATACCGACCCACAATAACCCGCTAAGCCAGTTGAATAACTGGAAACGGCGGTGGCTTAAATCGGATAATCCCGCTAACAATGGCAGTAGCGTTCTCACGAATGCCAGAAAGCGTCCGATCAATAATGCATACAAACCTTGTCGGTTAAACATATCATTGGCTTTTTTATGATATTCCTCAGGGAGTTGAGAAAGCCAGCGTTTAACTATCTTCGTTTCGCTTAACCAACGCCCTTGAACAAATCCAAGCCAGCAGCCTAAACTCGCAGCCGTCGCTAGCAGCAAGATTGTGGGGACAAAGTGCAAAACACCTTTGGCAATCAATGCACCAGAAAGCAGTAAAAGGGTATCACCTGGTAAAAATGCGGCGGGGAGCACGCCATTTTCTAATACAATCACCACAAAGAGTACGGTGTAAATTACCCAGAGAACTTCTGGGTTGGCGAGCTTCATAAAATCGTGTTGCCAAAGTGCCAGTACGATTTCGCGTATGACTTCCATAATCGTTCCTGTATCTGCATAAAGCGAATCATTGGGCTCTATATTACAGGAAAAATTTCAGCCTAGTTTGATTTGTTTGGGTAATTATCTAAAAGGCAGTGATTAACTGCCTAATAATTAAGGACAGAATGTTGATGTTTAAATGCGCGCGAAAGCACGTTGTAAATCATCAATGAGATCTTGCGGGTGTTCTAAGCCGACATGCAGACGGAAAAACGACCCACTATCCGGTTGATAATTGTATTGGCGCATACTGAGTAAATCTTCGGTTTGATAACCAAGAATCAGTGATTCAAACCCGCCCCATGAATACCCCATTTTAAAATGGCTAAAGTGGTCGAGAAAATCGCTGAACTGTTTAGGGGATAACCGCGAATTTAATTGAAATGAAAACAACCCGTTGCAGCCACTAAAATCCCGTTTAAAGAATTCATGCCCAGGGTGGCCTGGAAGTGCAGGATGAAAAACATGTGCCACAGCGGGATGCTCTACTAACCAGTTTGCGACGGCTAAACTGTTCGCTTCATGCTGCTTGAGGCGGGTTGGTAAGGTGTGAAGACCTCTACCAGCCATGTAAACAGTATCAGGATCGGCAGTTTGCCCCAATAAATATGAATTTTCTCGCAAAGTTTCGATGCAGCGCTGGTTGGCAACAGCGACCCCTAACATGCCATCTGAATGACCATTAATGTACTTTGTCGCGGATTGAATAGAGATATCTACATCAAATAAAAGAGGTTTAAGTAAGACACCCGCAGCCCATGTATTATCGAGCATGATAATGATTTCTGGGGATTTTTGACGAATGGCTTTTACAATAGCAGGAAGGTCATGGACTTCCATAGTGATAGAACCTGGCGATTCCAAAAAAACAATTTTGGTATTTGGACGGATTAAATCGGCAATTTTTGCGCCAGTTAATGGGTCGAAATAATTCGTTTCAACATTCAAATTAGTGAGGATTTTGTCGCAGAAGTTTTGTGTCGGGTCATAGGCTGACCCCGTGACCAGAATATGATCCCCCGCGCTGATAAATGACATAATGGCATTGGTGATCGCTGCTGCACCTGAAGGGTAAAGAACACAGCCAGCACCACATTCCAATTCGGTCATCGCTTCTTGGAAAGCAAAATGGGTCTGTGTACCTCGGCGACCATACATTAATACGCCATTTGCGCGATTGCGTACAGCATGCTTTTTATCTTCTACCGAATCAAAAATCACGGAAGAGGTACGTTGAATGACAGGGTTTACCCCTTTTTGAGTGAATTTAGGGTTTCTACCAAGATGCACGAGCTGGGTTTCTGGTCTTATGTTTGCCATTGAGTTATCCCTTATTTACCAATAGAAAATCAAATGATTGGCCAAGTTATCACCTGACGTTAAATGATTTTGGTCTACCAGAGCAAGAACAAAAGTGGTTAGCTGAATTTTCTTCATTATCAAGCAGCAAATCGAGTCGTCTCTCGAAGGGTTATGTTGATAAGCGACAAAAAATTGCGAATACTAATGATAATTACTATCAATTCGTGGTGTGTTTGATATTATCTGACATCTTGACGAAAAGAGATGAATGCGTGAATCAAATTTCGCTTTTAATGGTTAGTCGATGAATGGCACAATCATCGATATAAATTTTTTTATACAACACAAAATAAGAGAGTAAAGGCCAACTGATGCGTAAATTAACAGCTTCTATTCTATTGGCGATCGGCTTAATGGGCACGGCATCCGCAGAAACAACACCCGCTGTCACACCTACTACACCAGTAGCTAACCAAGGTTCAACAGCCGCTCCTGCAAATACTCCTTCCACAACGGAAGTGACTGCAACTCAAGCAACGACAACTCCAGCAGCAACACCGGAATCTGTCGTGACAAATACGGTAGTGACTGAAAATGTTGAGATTGCGACTGAAGCTCACGGTGGCGGTTTTGATCAGGATTTATCGGTTTGGGGTATGTACCAAAACGCAGATGTTGTTGTAAAAACGGTGATGATTGGTCTGTTACTCGCATCCGTGATTACATGGGCGCTATTCTTATCCAAAGGAAGTGAGATTTTAATTGCACGTCGTCGTTTAAAAGATGAAGCAAAAGCAATTGCAGAAGTAAAATCTCTTGATGAAGCGGTATCTATCGCGGAAGGGTTTAAAGCAGGTAGCATTACGCGCATGTTATTAGCTGAAGCGACAACGGAAAGAGCGCTTTCGGCAAACAGTCAAGATCTTGCGGGTATTAAAGACCGTACAGGTTTCCGTTTAGAAAGAGCGGTTGCTGCAATCAGCCGTTATATGGGGCGTGGAAATGGCTATTTAGCAACAATTGGAGCGATTTCTCCATTTGTCGGTCTATTTGGCACAGTGTGGGGGATCATGAATAGCTTCATAGGTATTGCTCACTCACAAACCACAAACTTAGCGGTTGTTGCTCCAGGGATTGCAGAAGCGCTGCTGGCAACGGCAATCGGTCTTATTGCCGCGATTCCTGCGGTGGTTATCTATAATATTTTTGCTCGTATGATCAACAACTATCGTGGTCAAGTGGGTGATGTTGCTGCACAAGCAGCGTTGTTACTGGGGCGTGACCTCGATCTGGCAAACAGCAAAGCAAGGTAATTATTATGGCAATGCGTTTAGGTGACGAACAAGACGATAGCGGTGAAATGCATGAAATCAACGTAACACCGTTTATCGATGTTATGTTGGTTCTGCTGATTATCTTTATGGTTGCAGCGCCACTGGCTACCGTTGATATTAAAGTCGACTTACCTGCTTCCACTGCGAAGCCTCAGCCTCGACCAGAAAAGCCAGTATTCTTAACTGTGAAATCAGATAGTCAGCTGTTTATCGGCGAGCAAGCGGTTAGTAAAGAGCAGTTAGGTTCAACCCTTGATCAAGCGACAAACACCAATAAAGAAACCACAATTTTCTTCCAAGCGGACAAAAGTGTGGATTATGAAACGATGATGGATGTAATGAATGCATTGCGTCAATCGGGGTATCTCAAGATTGGTTTAGTCGGTATGGAAGCAACAGCGGCTAATGCTAAATAGCTAAGTTGTTTTACGTAGTAATGCGTTTTATCTCTGTATCGCGGATGTCATTCTCACATTGATGCTTTGAGATAAAACGCATTTTTTTATACCTATCAATTTTCATCCATCATATCTTTTGCATATTCTTGCAACATTTCTGATAAAAAAATGCTCTCTCTTTATAGTTTCGCAAACAAATGGTTTAATTTTATTCGGAATTTCTTCTAATTTTATTTAAGTTAGAGTAATTTTAAATTCTGCTCACATAAAACCACGTTTAAAAAAGGCTTGATAAGGTTAATTGAAAATAAACCATCCATATTGTGCGGGATTATTCACATACAGAGTAATTTCTCTGAATACCCAAATTAAGAGTATCGATTTTAGAGTGTTTTGTGTGAATTACCATGGAACTTACTGATTGTTAGAATAATCATGAATAAAGGCGATATCATCGTTCAAAATAACAACAGGGCTAACCCGTTAGATGAAGTTCAGACAAAAAAAGAGAATAATAAAAATTATTAATACATTTAACTCTAATTGAAATGATAAAAAAAGCGAGTAAATAAGCTGGATAATTTTATTAATATAAGTGTTATTAATAAAATTATTTTAAATGTACTTGAACAATGAAATATAAATATGTAATTACTGTTATAAATGCAAAGCTGACACGTTTATTAGTGTTTTTTGGGTTCAATGTATTGTTATTTATTGTTTTTTTGACTTCTTGCTAATGCTTCTTAAATAAAATAAAAAAACACTTGCGCAACATTTCATGAGCGCTATAATGCAGCCAATAACATTTAGAAATACTTTTTAATAACTTTTCATCTCGAGTTTTTTATTTTTCAATTTACTAATGCTAGGGAATAAATAAAGTACTAGTCGCTGTTTGATTAGGCTTTATATTAAAAATAAATATAATCAATCATACTCGAGTGTACGATGTTCAGTTGTTAGATGTAAGTTCGGATGTTATTACTGAAGTCAAATGGGCTGACTTTAGACGACACACAGCAAAATGATGTAATAAAAATATTTCATATTATACTCCTCTATAAATAAGATAAGACTATACTTCCATGCGCCATCATTAAGATGGCGTTTTTTTTATGCATGTTTATTTATCTTTCAAGCATCAACTGTACCCTCAGAATTTATGTGAAGAATCGGTGATATGCGGTGTGATTAAGCATGTGGTTAAATCAATCTTTCTGAGAGTATTCATAATTTATTATTTAATGATAAAAAGTATCAGAGTATGATGTGCACCTCTTCGCTGTGGGGCATTTAGCTATACATCATGTAGCAA